>CAYQZO010000449.1:0-2012 GCA_964421925.1 uncultured Acidimicrobiaceae bacterium | reverse complement strand
GCGACGGGCTGCTCCACATCTCGAAGATCGGGGGCGGCAAGCGCATCGACAAGGTGGAGGACGTCCTCAACCTCGGCGACAAGGTCAAGGTGGTCGTGCGTGAGATCGACGACCGGGACAAGGTGAGCCTCGATCTCGCCGAGGCCGACTCGAGCGAGTCGGGCGCCGACGCCGAGCCGGCCGAGAGCGAGCCGACCGCCGAAGCACGGGCCGAAGAGCCGGTCCGGGAGGACCGGGACGACCGGGAGCCGAAGCGGGAGAAGGAGAAGGTCGGCGCGACTCAGGCAGCGGTCAAGCCGGAGCGCACCGTGGTGTCCTTCGAGGACGAGTTCGAGTCGATGTCGTAGCGCAGCCCCGCTGCGCGAGGCCGCTTGGCGGCCGAGCGGAGGGGGCTCCCACGCGGGGCCCCCTCTGCGTTGCGTCTGGCGACGCAACGCGTCTCCCCCGCCCAAGCGGGGGAGACAAATCTTCCTCAGTCCTCCAGTACGAAGGTCAGCTTCATGTCGACGCGGAAGTGTTCGATGGTGCCGTCCTCGGCGAGCTCGACCTTCTGCTCGGAGATCCAAGCGCCCCTGACGTTGTCGACGGTCTTCTGGGCCTTGGTGATGCCCTTCCTGATGGCGTCCTCGAAGCTTCCGGGGGATGTGGAGGTGATCTCGATCACCTTGGCGACTGACACGAACCGGCTCCTTTCAGCCTGCGGTAGGCGGTGAGGCTACCGCACCGCCTCCGAGGCGGATCCGGTTCAGTCGTCAAGGATGAAGGTCAGCCGCATGTAGACGCGGTACTCGGTGATCTTGCCGTCGTCACCGACCCGTACCTTCTGCTCGGAGATCCAGGCTCCCTTGATCCCGTGCACGCTCTCTCCGGCTTTGGCGATCCCCTTCTCGATGGCGTCCTCGAAACTCTTCTCGGATGCGGCGGTGACTTCGATGACCTTGGCAACGGACATGAGGCGGCGCCTTTCTGCGCGGTTGGTTTGAGCGTACTCGGCCCGTCCGGCGCCGAATCGGGCGGTAAGTCGCTCGTAGCCGCCGGAAATCTCCCGGGTGACCCGGGCCTTCACTGAGACCGAGTGCCTCACCTACGGGATCGACCGTGCCCGACCACGCTCGAAGCTCTGCGCGGCGGTTAGTCCGAGGCGAAGGGGCTACATCCTGACCCGTTCCGACTGCGGGTCGTAGAGGGGTCGGATCGACACGCTGGCCGGGTACCGGCCGCCGGCGATCTCGACCTCCCAGGTCCCGCTTTCGAGGTATTCGCCGGTAACCGGCTCGTCACCCTCGACCATGGCCAGTCCGACGGCAGCGCCCAGGGTGAACCCGTACGAAGCTGCCCGCACGTACCCCACTGGCTTGCCATCGCGGAGCAGCACCTCGCCGTGGAACATGAGCGGCTCGGGGTCGTCGACGAGCACCTGGACCAGGCGCCGGTCGAGTGGCCTTGCCTCGAGTTGTTTGAGCACGGCGTCGCGTCCGATGAACGGCGTGTCGACATCGACGGCGAATCCGAGCCCGGCCTCGATGACCCCGTCGGTGTTGTCGATGTCGTGCCCGTAGTCCCGGTACGCCTTCTCCATGCGCAGGCTGGCCAGCGCCTTCAACCCGGCGAGGCGCAGCCCCACCTCCTCCCCGGCCTCGACCAGCCGGTCGTACACGGCGAGGGCCTCCCCGGCAGGGACGTACAGCTCGTAGCCGAGCTCACCGACGTAGGTGATGCGGACGCACAGCACCGGGGCGCCGGCGATCTCGATCTCGGCGGCGCTCCGAAAAGGGAAGGCGTCGTTGGACAGGTCGGTGGCGGTGACCGACTGCATCAGTTCCCGCGACCGCGGGCCCTGGATGTTGATCTGGGCGAAGTCGGCGGTGGCGTCCTCGATGGAGAGCCGCAGCCCGTCGGCGTGGCGCCGCATCCAGGTCTCCACGTGGCGGTGGGCGGTGTCGCTTGCCACAACCCAGAAGCGTCCATCGTCGAGCTTGGTGACGGTGAGGTCGGCCTCGATTCGTCCCTCG
>CAYQZO010000448.1:0-2035 GCA_964421925.1 uncultured Acidimicrobiaceae bacterium | reverse complement strand
TGGGTGCCGGCCGGGACGCGGATCTTCGTGGAGCCGTTGAGGGTGGGGACTTCGATCACCGATCCAAGGGCGGCCTCGGAGAAGGTCACCGGCACCGTCACCGCAAGGTTGCGCTTGTCCGGCCGTTTGAAGATGGGGTGCTCGGCAACGTGCACCCGCACGTACATGTCTCCGTTGGGCCCCCCGTTTGCCCCGGGGCCACCCTTGCCCTTGAGACGGATCCTGGTGCCGTCGGCGATTCCCTTCGGGATCTTCACCTTCACCTGCTCGCCGTTGATGTTGAGGGTCTTGGTGTCTCCCGAGAGCGCATCGTGGAAGGTGAGGCTGAGGTCGGACTCGACGTCCCGGCCCGGGGTCGGCACCGGCTGGCGCGGGGCGCGGGTCGCCCGTCCGAACAGATCGCTGAACCCACCGCCGAACAGATCTTCGAGGCCCCCCGTGCCGCCGCCCCGGCCGAACAGGTCCTCGTAGCGGACGTACTGCTGATGGCCACTGGGGTCGCCGACGAAGTACCCCATCTCCCGGGCGTGGTCGTACTCCTTGCGCTCGTCGGGATCGGATAGCGTGTCGTAGGCCTCGTTGACTTCCTTGAACCTGGCCTCGGCAACAGCGTCGTTCGGGTTGTTGTCAGGGTGCAGCTCTCGAGCCAGCTTGCGGAAGGCCTTCTTGATCTCCTTGGGTGAAGCGTCCTTGCCCACGCCGAGGGTCGCGTAGTAGTCCTTCTCCAGCCACTCCTTACGCATGGTCCACCGTGACCAGGCTGGGGCGGATCACCCGGCCGTGCATCGTGTAGCCGCGACGCAACTCGTCCTTGACGAAGAGCTCACCATCGCCTCCCTGGGCACCGGAGACCGCCTCGTGCACCCTCGGGTCGAAGGGCTCCCCGAGGGCCGGGATGGGTTTGAGCCCGTCCCGGGCAAGCGTCTCCAGCAGCTGCGTCCGCGTCGAGCGCATTCCGTCCAGGATCTTCTCCTCAGCCGGTGTCTGCGCCTCGAAGGCAAGGGCGGCATCCATTGCGTCCAGGGTCGGGAGCAGGCTCTCGATCACCCGCTGTGAAGCCCGTTCGATGTTGTCGGCGTGGTCGCGTTCGACCCTGCGCCGGTAGTTGTCGAACTCGGCGGCGACCCGGTGCAGGTTGTCCAGGGACTCGCCGGCTTCCTGGCGGGCTTCGGCGAGCTCGCGCAGCAGCAGGGTCTCGGCCTCCGCCCGGTCGACGGGAAGCTCGATGCCCATGTCCTGCGCAGTCGGGCCGTCCCACGCCTCGAGTGCGAGCTCGCCTTCGGAGCTTCCCTCCCCTTCAGGAGAGGGAAGCTCTTCGGACTGGAAGCTGGCAGCGGGTAGCTGGTCGCTTTCCTTACTCATCGTCCTCCACCACCTCGGCCTCGACGACGTCGTCGTCGACCACCTCGGCCTCTTCGGCCTCGGGGGCAGCCTCGGTGGCCTCGGGCGGCGTCTGGGACGCCTCGTAGATCTTCTGTCCGAGGATCTGTGCCCCGGTCAGGAGATCGTCGGAGGCCTTGTTCAGCGCCTCGGCGGTGGCGTCCTCGTCGTCGAGCAGGTCCCGGACCGCCTTCACCTTGCCCTCCAGCTCGGAGCGCTCGGCGTCGCTCAGCTTGTCGCCGTGCTCGGCGATCTGCTTGTCGATCTGGTAGGCGGTGTGATCCGCCTTGTTGCGGGCCTCGGCCCGCTCCTTGCGCTCGGCGTCTTCCTTGGCGTGGGCCTCGGCATCCTTGACCATCTGGTCGATGTCGTCGTCGGAGAGGGCGGTGCCGCCGGTGATGGTCACCTGCTGGCTCTTGCCCGTCCCGAGGTCCTTGGCGGAGACCGAGACGATGCCGTTGGCGTCGATGTCGAAGGTCACCTCGATCTGAGGGACTCCTCGTGGCGCAGGGGCGATGCCGGGCAGCTTGAAGTTGCCCAGGCTCTTGTTGTCCGATGCCATCGGGCGTTCCCCCTGGAGGACGTGGATCTCCACCTCGGGCTGGTTGTCGGCCGCGGTGGTGAAGATCTCACTCCGCCGGGTGGGGATGGTGGT
>CAYQZO010000447.1:0-2049 GCA_964421925.1 uncultured Acidimicrobiaceae bacterium | reverse complement strand
GGAGATCCCCGGGATCCGCCTCCAATTCGTCGGCGACGGCGTCGACCACGCGGGTCCGGATCTTGTTAGCGGCCTCGATGGCGGCGTTGCCCGCCATGAAGGTCACCCGGCTGGAATAGCTCCCGAGATCGACCGGGGTGAGATCGGTGTCGGCGGTGACCATGGCGAGGTCAGCCGGCTCCAGACAGAGGCTCTCGGCGACCACGGTGGCCAGCATGGAGGTCGATCCCTGGCCGACGTCGGCCGCCATCGAGTACACGGTCACCCCGCCGCCGCGGTCCACCTTGATCTGGACCTCGGACTGGGGCATGTCGTTGAAGTAGATGGGGAGCCCCGCCCCCGACATGTAGGCGCCGACGGCGATCCCGACTCCGCGGCCGTCGGGAAGCTGCCGGTGCTTCTTTTGGAATCCGGAGGCGGCGACGACCTTCTCCAGGCATTCGACCAGCCCGCAGCTGGTGATGCGCAGGTGGTTGACCGTCTTGGAGAAGGGCTCGACGGCGTTGCGCAGGCGGATGGCGACTGGGTCGAGCCCGAGGTCCTCGGCCGCCTTGTCGAGATGGCACTCCAGGGCGAACCGGGGCTGCGGGGTCCCGTGCCCCCGCTTGGGGCCGCACGGCGGCTTGTTGGTGAAGGCGCGGACCCCCTCGAACCGGTAGTTGGGGATCTTGTAGGTGGTGGTCTGCAGGGCGCCGGTGTAGTAGAGGGTGGCGATGCCGTAGCTGGCGAAGGCTCCCCCGTCGAGGAAGGTCTTGAACTGCATCGCCGTGATCCGGCCGTCCTCCTCGAAGCCCGTCTTGACCCACATGAGCACCGGGTGGCGTCCCCGGTGGGCGTAGAAGACCTCCTCCCGGGTGAGCGTGATCTTGACCGGGCGGCCCGTGATCATGGACAGCTTGGCCGCGGTGAGCTCGTGGGGGAAGGGGTCGGTCTTGCCGCCGAAGCCGCCACCGGCCGGGGTGGCGATCACCCGGACCCGGCCGGCCGGGATCTCGAGCACTTTCTCCAGGGCGCGGTGCACGTAGTGGGGGACCTGGGTCGAGGACCACAGGGTGAGCTTGCCGTCGGCGCCGAACGAGGCCAGGGCGCTGTGCGTCTCCAGCGGTGCGTGCGTGTTGCCACGGAAGAAGAAGACGTCCTCGCGGATGTGGTCGGCGATCTCCATGCCGCCGTCGACGTCGCCGAACTCGAGGGCGGCGGTCCGGTGCACGTTGGGCCCGGAGCCCTCGCCGTGGATGAGGTCGCGGTCCTCGCCGAGGGCCTGTTCCAGGGTCACCACCTCGTCGAGCGGCTCGTAGGTGACCTCGATCAGGTCGACGGCCTGCTCGGCGGTGGCGGCGTCGCGTGCGGCTACGGCGGCCACCGGCTCCCCCACGTAGCGCACCTTCCCGACCGCAAGGGCGTGCTCGTCCTGGCTGACGGGGAGGATGCCGTACTCGATGGGGAGGTCGGCGCCGGTGATGACCGCCTCCACACCGGGCAGCGCTTCGGCGGCGCTGGTGTCGATGCCGGTGATCGAGGCGTGTGCCTGTGTGCTGAGCAGGTGGCGCCCGACCAGCATGCCCGGCGGCGCCAGGTCATCGGCGAACACGGTCTGGCCGGTGACCTGGCCCATGGCGTCGACCCGGGGAAGGGGCCGGCCGACGACGGCGAACTCGTCGGCCATCAGTCGCTGCTCCTCGACGCCGCCAGGTGCACCGCATCGACGATCTTGGTGTAGCCGGTGCAACGGCACAGGTTGCCGGCAAGGGCGTGGTTGATCTCGTCTGTGGTCGGGTCCGGGTTGTCGTCGAGCAACGATCGAGCGGCGAGCAGCATGCCCGGGGTGCAGAACCCGCACTGGGCGGCGCCGACCTCGGCGAAGGCCGTCTGCAGCGGATCGAGCTGTCCACGTTCGACCAGGCCTTCGACGGTCGTGATGGCGTGGCCTTCGGCGGAGCGGGCCAGGGTGAGACAGGACAGGATGGAACGGCCGTCGATCAAAACGGTGCACGCACCGCACTCGCCGAGGTCGCAACCCCACTTGGTGCCGGTGAGGCGAAGGTCGTC
>CAYQZO010000446.1:0-2053 GCA_964421925.1 uncultured Acidimicrobiaceae bacterium | reverse complement strand
AAGACCTTGCCGGCGACGAGGCCGGCGAAGTGGGCCATGTCGACCATCAGGGTGGCGCCGACCTCGTCGGCGATCTCGCGCATCTTGGCGAAGTTCACCCGGCGCGGGTAGGCGGAGTAGCCGGCGATGAGCACCAGCGGCCTGAACTCGCGGGCTGCCGCCGCCACCTGGTCGTAGTCGAGGAGCCCTGTCTCCGGGTCGGTGCCGTAGCTGCGCTGGTGGAACATCTTGCCGGAGATGTTGGGACGGAAGCCGTGGGTCAGGTGGCCGCCGGCGTCGAGCGACATGCCCAGCATGCGCTGGTTGCCGAACTCGTGGCGAAGGTCCTCCCAGTCGGCCTCGCTCAGGTCGTTCACCGACTTGGCGGCGTGCTTCTGGAGGCTGGGGCTCTCGATGCGGTGCGCGAGGATGGACCAGAAGGCGACCAGGTTGGCGTCGATGCCGGAGTGGGGCTGGACGTAGGCGTACTCGGCTCCGAAGAGCTCCCGGGCGTGCTCGGCAGCGATGGACTCGACGTCGTCGACGTTCTGGCACCCGGCGTAGAACCGGTGCCCGATGGTGCCCTCGGCGTACTTGTCGCTGAGCCAGTTGCCCATGGTCAGGAGGACGGCCGGGGAGGCGTAGTTCTCGCTCGCGATCAGCTTCAGCGAGGAGCGCTGGTCGCTGAGCTCGGAGCGGATCGCGTCGGCGATGCGTGGCTCGACCGACGAGACCACCTCCAAGGCGTTGGAGTAGGCGGCACTCGCCGTTGCGGCGAGGTCGCCGCCGGTCGAGGAGGCGGAGATCCCTGCGGAGGTCGACTGGGTCATGGCGTCCAGCCTAGTGACCGCGCAGCCCACTGCCGCGCGGGGTCGCCGTGGCGCGAGTCACACCCGAGCCTGGATTCCCGCTCACCCCCGCGTCGCTCGCTCAGAATGTGGACTATTGTCTCATAGAATGAGACCCGCGTTTGTCGGGACGGCGTCCGAGACGTGAGACTTCACCGCATGATCACTGCTGGTACCGACACGCGCCTCGTGGCTCGCCGCCACGTGGACCTCGGTCGTACCCGCAGCATGATGTGTATGCCCATGCGAACCGCCTGACACCGCCTCGCTCTGACCAGCCGGGCGCGCGGTCGCCGGCACACACATCTCGACAACGACGTCGGGTGGTCGTCGATACGTGCGTCTCTCGTCCTCCAGGAACGCATCCATGACCTCTGGCAACACCACCCCGCACAAGCCCGCAGGCCCCCACAAGCCCGCTCCGACAGGTCCCGGCCGCAGCGGACGGCCGCGCCCCCGTCGCGGCGAAGGTCAGTGGGCTCTCGGCTACCGCGAGCCGCTCAACGCCAACGAGCAGCTGAAGAAGGACGACGACGCGCTCAACGTCCGCGCGCGGATCGAGAACGTGTACGCCTACCGCGGGTTCGACTCCATCGACCCGAGCGACCTGCGCGGCCGCTTCCGCTGGTGGGGGCTCTACACCCAGCGCAAGCCAGGGTTCGACGGCGGCAAGACCGCGGCGTTGGAGCCGCACGAGCTCGACGACCGCTACTTCATGATGCGCGTCCGCAGCGACGGCGCGCTCCTCGGACCCCAGCAGCTGCGCGCTCTCGGCACCGCCTCGACCGACTTCGCCCGCGACACCGCCGACATCACCGACCGGCAGAACATCCAGTACCACTGGGTCGACGTCAGGGACGTCCCGGCGATCTGGGAGCGCTTGGAGGCCGTCGGGCTCGAGACCCAGGAGGCCTGCGGTGACTCCCCCCGGCCCTTCCTGGGCTCGCCGGTCGCCGGCGTGTCTGCTGACGAGATCATCGACGGGACGCCGGCGCTGCAGGAGATCAAGCGCCGGTTCATCGGCAACCCTGCCTTCTCCAACCTCCCCCGCAAGTTCAAGACCGCGGTCACGGGCCACCCCAGCCACGATGTCGCCCCCGAGGTGAACGACGTCTCGTTCGTGGGCACCGTCCACCCCGAGCACGGCCCCGGCTTCGACCTGTGGGTCGGCGGCGGCCTCTCGACGAACCCGATGCTCGCGCAGAAGCTCGGGGGGTGGATCCCGC
>CAYQZO010000445.1:0-2081 GCA_964421925.1 uncultured Acidimicrobiaceae bacterium | reverse complement strand
GCCCAGGAGCCGAGGGTGCCGGCCGGGATGCCGGTGGCATCGGACGCCTCCCGGATGGTCACCCACACCGCCGGCGCCTGAGGTGGCTGCCGGCGGTCCTGTGACACCGCCGGCCTCCCCCCACGCCGGGCCCTGCTCTCCCGGAGCGCTTCGGTCTCCCAGCGGGATGCGGCGTCCATACGGCCAGCGTAGCTGCACCTCCTGATCCCAACCCTTGGCGGATAGGATGGCCCGAATGCCCGAGGTATCACCGCAAACCGAGGCCGAAGTCCGCTCCCTGGTGAGGGAGATCGTGGGCGGCGTGCTGGATGCGCCATCGGCCCCACCCGAAGCTGCTCCCGATGCCTCGCCGGCACCGACCGCGACCAAGATCGCCGTCGGCGCCGATCACGGCGGGCTTCCCCTCAAAGAGAAGCTCGCCTTCGAGCTGCGCCAGGCGGGTTACGAGGTCCACGACTGCGGTACCGATTCGACCGACTCCGTCGACTACCCCGACTTCGCCCACGAGGTGGCCCGGCTGGTGGCCGACGGCACCTGTGCCACCGGCATCGTCGTCGACGGCGCCGGCATCGGCTCGGCGATGGTGGCCAACAAGGTGCCCGGGGTGCGCGCCGCGTTGTGCTACGACCTGTCGACCGCACGCAATAGCAGGGACCACAACCACGCCAACGTGCTCACCCTCGGCGCCGGCCTCATCGGTCCGAACCTTGCCTGGCAGATCGTCCAGGAGTGGCTCGCCACCCCGTGGGGCGGCGGCCGCCACGCCAGACGCGTCGACAAGATCACCGCCATCGACCAGCAGTACCGGAGCGACCGGTGAGCGACGAGATCCTGGAGCGCGAGATCCTCGTCGAGCTGATCACCCGGGAGGTGATGGCTGCGATCGCCGCCGACTCGGACATCTGCGACAACCCCGAGGCGGTGCGCCGGGTGGTGGCGAACGGAGCCGACCGCGTCGCCTTCCACGGCGAGGCCGCCGAGGTTCCCCTCGACATCGCCAAGTACATCGACCACACCTTGCTCAAGCCGGAAGCGACCGCCGAGGACATCGACCGGCTCGCCGGGGAGGCGGTCGAGCACGGCTTCGCCTCGGTGTGCGTCAACCCGGTGTGGGTGAAGCGCGCCGCCGAGCGGGTGCGGGGCTCAGACGTCAAGGTCTCCTCGGTGGTCGGCTTTCCCTTCGGGGCCAACACCCCCGAGATCAAGGCGATGGAGACCAGGCGGGCGCTGCGCGACGGCGCACGGGAGATCGACATGGTGATCAACATCGGGGCGCTCAAATCCGGTGACTACGACCTGGTGCGCCGCGACATCGAAAAGGTCGTCGACTCCGCCCACGAAGGCGGCGCCATCGTCAAGGTCATTCTCGAGACCGCCAAGCTCACCGACGAGGAGAAGGTCATCGCCTCTGCCATCGCCCGCGACGCCAAAGCCGATTACGTCAAGACCTCCACCGGATTCGGCGGGGGCGGCGCCACCGTGTTCGACGTCGCCCTGATGCGGGAGACGATCGGCCCGGAGATGGGTGTGAAGGCTTCGGGCGGTGTGCGCACCGCCGAGGAGGTCGAGGAGATGATCGCCGCGGGAGCGACCAGGATCGGAGCTTCGGCCGGCGTGCAGATCGTGAGCGGTACGGAAGGAGACGGTGGTGACCAACGGTATTGAGCTTCGCTCCTACGCCTTCCTGGACTCGCTCCAGCCGCAGTACGCCGCCTTCCTCGGCACCGTCGCCCAGGGGTTCCTTCCCCTTGCCGGGGACGCCTCGTTGTTCGTCGAGGTGGCTCCCGGCATCGAGATCAACCGCCTCACCGACGTTGCCCTCAAGGCCACGACCGTCAAGCCGGGGATGCAGATCATCGAGCGCTACTTCGGGGTGCTCGAGGTGCACTCGCCGGACCAGGCCGAGACCAGGGCTGCAGGCCAGGCCATCCTCGACTCCATCGACCACACCGAGGCCGATCGGATCAAGCCGAAGATCCTGTCCTCGCAGATCGTTCGCCGCCTCGACGACCACCACGCCCAGTTGATCAACCGGGTCCGTCACGGCCAGATGATCATTCCCGGCCAGACCCTGTACCTCC
>CAYQZO010000444.1:0-2095 GCA_964421925.1 uncultured Acidimicrobiaceae bacterium | reverse complement strand
CGTGTCCGAGGCGGTGGGACAGGAAGTGACCCTGGAGACCCCGCCGGAGCACCTGCGCGAGGTGGCCGCCGCCGCCGGGGTGGAGGTGACCGAGGGAGCGACCACGGGCCGTCTCATCTACGAGCTGTACGAGGCGCTCGTGGAGCCCGAGATCTGGCAGCCCACCTTCGTCATGGACTACCCCAAGGAGGTCTCGCCGCTCGCCCGGGTCCACCGGAGCGACCCGGAGCTCACCGAGCGCTTCGAGCTGGTCATCGCCGGATCCGAGTACGCCAACGCCTTCTCGGAGCTCAACGACGCCTTCGACCAGCACGACCGGTTCAAAGAGCAGGCGGCGGCCCGGGCCGCCGGCGACGAGGAGGCGCATCCCATCGACGAGGACTACGTGCGCGCCCTGGAGTACGGGCTGCCCCCCACCGGGGGCCTCGGGATCGGCGTCGACCGCCTGGTCATGCTCCTCACCGACCAGGCCCACATCCGCGAGGTGATCCTCTTCCCCACGATGCGACCAGAGGCGTAGCCGGCTACGCCGGTATTAGGTACGAGGTATCAAGTATTAGGACTGCGCGGTTCTTGATACCTGATACCTGATACTGCGTTAGCTTCTCGCTGCCTCTACGCGAGAGAGCAAATACGCATCGAGGTTCTCCAGGATGGTGCGCAGCTGGGGTGCGTCGATGCGCTTGGCCGCCTTCTCCGCGACCCTGATTCGCTCCACGGCCTCGTCGATGACCCGGTCGACGTGGCCCCCGGCCACGGTGAGCGCGATGACCCGATCGATCACCTCCCGCTCAGTCGGCGCATCTTCGCCGAGGAGGGAGGCGACCTCCTCGCCGTCGGGCCCAGCGGCGGCGTAGAGCACGGGCAGCGTGTACACGCCCTCCCCGATGTCGGAGCCGGCCGGTTTGCCCAGGAACGCCTCGTCGGCGACGAGGTCGAGCACGTCGTCGGTCATCTGGAAGACGAGCCCCATCTCCCACGCCCAGTCGCTGATCGCCTCGATGGACTCCCCGTCCGCCCCCGCGGTCATCGCCCCCAGGCGCGCCGCGGTGCGGATCAAGCTCGCCGTCTTGCCCCCGATCACCCGGTAGTAGCCGTCGGGTCCATGATCGAAGCCGCCGCCGAACCGGAGCTCGGCCACCTGGCCTTCCACCAATCGGGCGTAGGTCTGGGCGATCAACGCCACCGCCTCCTCGCCGAGCGGCGCCGCCACCTCCGAGGCCCGTGCCAGCAGGAAGTCCCCGGCGAGGATCGCCACCGTGTTCGACCAGTTGTCGTTGACCGAGCTCTGGCCGCGCCGGCTCTCGGCCTCGTCGATGACGTCGTCGTGATACAGCGAGCCGAGGTGTACGAGCTCGACCGCAGTCCCTGCCTCGACCGGCCCCCAGTCCCGGTCGGGGCCGAGCTCGGCGGCTACCTGGGTGACCAGGGGCCGGTAGCGCTTGCCCCCGGCGTGGAGCAAGTGCTGGGCGATGTCGGTGAGGAATCGATCTTCGGAGGTGGTTACGGCTTCAAGGCGCGCCTCGACGGCGACGATACGATTCCATACGTCGGGGATAGGGACCAGATCTTGCAGAATGGGACGATCCAAGGCGGCTCCAGGGGCGGAGGCGGGAATCGGGATGGTAGCCGGAGCGTTCCCCAAGAATCGGGGGCACGGTCTTCGGGGGTTATGGGGACCTGGACCTATACTCACCGAGGCGCCGCCGGAAGGCGCCACAGTTACATGACGAGGTAGCGGACAAGGGAATCGGATTGTTCGAACGGTTCACCGACAGGGCACGAAGAGTCGTGGTACTGGCTCAAGAAGAAGCGCGCCTGCTGAACCACAACTACATCGGCACCGAGCACATCCTCCTCGGGCTGATCCACGAGGGTGAGGGCGTTGCCGCCCGGGCCCTGGAGAGCATGGGCATCAGCCTCGAATCGGTCCGCTTCCAGGTCGTCGAGATCATCGGCCAGGGCTCCCAGGCCCCCAGCGGGCACATCCCGTTCACTCCACGGGCGAAGAAGGTCCTCGAGCTGTCCCTGCGCGAGGCCCTCCAGCTCGGCCACAACTACATCGGCACCGAGCACATCCTGCTCGGCCTCATCC
>CAYQZO010000443.1:0-2097 GCA_964421925.1 uncultured Acidimicrobiaceae bacterium | reverse complement strand
GTGTCGCCGAGTACTTCGATTCCATGGGCGACCCCGAGGTCGCCGGGATCATCGCCAGCCACTACCTGGATGCGCTTGAGGTCGCCGGCGAGGACCGGGCCGACGAGATCCGTCCCAAGGCGATCGCCGCCCTGCTCGATGCCGCCGACCGCGCCGACGCCCTGCAGTCCCATCCCCAGGTCGTCCGCCTGGCGGTGCGCGGCATCGAGCTCACCGACGACCCGGCCCAGCGCGGCGAGCTCTACCTCCGGGCGGCCCGCTCCGAGCACGCCATGCTCGGGGACGGCGCCGAGCGCCACGCAGCCGAGGCCCTCGCGGCGTTCAAGGAGGCCGATGACGATCTCGGGCGGCTGCGGGCGGCCACCGCTCAGGCCACCATGCTCGACGACGTCGGCCGGGGCAACGAGGGTTGGGCGCTGCTCACCGAGGTCATCACCGAGGGCGACACTGCCGTCCACGCCGACGCCTACCGGGAGGCTGCCCGCGCCTACATGATGGACCGCCGCTACGAGGAGTCCCTCGAGGCGGCGAACCGGGCGCTGGCCATCGCCGAGCGCCTCGACCTGATCCCGATTTACACGGACGCCCTCATCACCAAGGCAACGAGCCTCGCCTCCGTCTACCGGGGACGGGAGGCGATCACCCTGATGGAAGCCGGCCTGGACCTCGCCCGCCAGCACCAGCTGAGCAAGAGCAAGTACCGGGCGTTGAACAACCTCGGGGTCATAAGCGGAAATGACCGGTGGTTCACCCCCGAACTGCTCGAGGAGCAAATCGAAGACACCCGCCGCCTCGGGGAACCGCGCCGGATCGTCGATACCAGCCTTGCCGAGGCCTGGTCCAGGCTGTGGGAGTGCGAGTGGGACCGGGTGGACGAGATCCTGGCCGGGATAGATCCTGCCCTCGCGGCCGCGGGCACCGGCATCCAATACAACGACGTGGTCTTCACCAAGATGCAGCTGTCCGGGCAGGCCGAGGAGGGCGAGCGCCGCTACGAGGCGTGGTGGGAGGAGCTCGCCGGCGTCGGTGACGCCCAGCAGCTCGGCGGTATCGAGTCCGGGCGCTACTTCAACGCCTACTACAGCGGCCGGTTCGAGGAGGCTTTCGACCGGGCCATCGTCGCCGAGTTCATCACCTCCTACCGCGTCGACCTCTTCACCGCGCTGCTGTCCGCCCTCCGCCTCGGTGACCGCGACCGCCTGCTGCGGGTGCAAGAGCGCATCGCCGGGTCGGAATTCCGGGGCCGGGTCATCGACTGGTACCGACACGCCGCCGCCGGCGGCCTCGCTGCGCTGGAAGGTCGGCGGGCGGAGGCCGCCGAACAGTGGGCCGCGGCGCTTCGGCTCGTCGACGCGACGATGCCACGGGGGATCGCCGCCTGGATCTCAGCTGCTGCCGCGGCGTCGCTCGGCACCGACACTCCCCTCGGCGAAGCGCGCGCCCGCCTCGCTTACGATGCCTTCACAGCGGTCGGGACGCAGACGCTCCTCGACCACTACCCCGACGGCGTGCTCGCCCCCGACCAGGTCGTCGCCGAGGCCGGCTCGGCGTAGAAGGTGCTGGCAACCCAGGGCTGGTACCAACGCAGGGTGTCGGCTACAGCCCAGGGTTGGTAGCAGCGCTGCGAACCCAGGGCTGGTACCAACGCAGGGTGTCGGCTACAGCCCAGGGTTGGTGGCCGCTCTGCGAACCCAGGGCTGTACCCAACGCAGGGTGTCGGCTACAGCCCTGGGTTGCCAGAGTCACACGATGGTGGGGATGTGGCGATCGACCTCGTCGAGGAGACGGTCGCGCTCCAGGACGGTGCGGACGCCGGCGGCGAGCAACCCGGTCTCGGTGAGGTCGTCGACGGCGGTGCCGAAGGCGATGGTGGGTATGCCGGCGTTCATGAGGCGTTTCACCACGTCGGAAGCGGCGCGGTGGGAGAGATCGACGAAGGCGAGCTTCACCGGGTTCGCCGCGATGGCGGTGGCGACGCCCGACGGGTTGCGGGCCCCCTCACAGGCGTAGCCGGCGTCCTCAGCCGCCGAGCACAGCTGCTGGCGGACGACGCGATCCACGGTGAGCACGAGAACGAATGGCCGGCGCGGACCCCGT
>CAYQZO010000442.1:0-2102 GCA_964421925.1 uncultured Acidimicrobiaceae bacterium | reverse complement strand
GAGCCCGGCGGCGGACAGCATGTCGAGGTCGTTGGCGCCGTCGCCCACCGCCACGACCTGGCCGAGCGGTGCACCCGCCGCGTCGGCGACTTCCTCGAGGAACCGGGCCTTGGCGGGTCCGTCCACGATGTCCCCGGCGAGTCGACCGGTGAGGTGTCCGTCGACGACCTCGAGCGTGTTCGACAGCGAGTAGTCGATACCGAGATCCTTGGAGACGATTGCGGTGACCATGCCCAGCCGGTGCAATGTCCTGATGAAGGTGCGGGCTCCCGGCGTGACCGTGATCTTGTCCGCCACGGTGGCCAGTGCCCACTCCTCCAGGCCTTTGAGGAGTTCGACACGAGCCCGCAGCGACTCCTCGAAGTCGATGTCGCCCGCCATCGCGGCCCCGGTGATCTCGGCCACCTGGTCGCCGACCCCTGCCTCCTCGGCGAGCAGGTCGATGATCTCGTTCTCGATGAGCGTGGAGTCCACGTCCATGACCACGACTCGCTTGGCGCGGCGCACCAGGTCATCGGGCTGTACGGCCACGTCGACGGGGTGGCGCGCAGCTGCGGCGACGAGCCCGCCCTGCATGGCGGCGCGATCGCCTCCCGCCACGGCGAGCTCGTAGCTGACCACGGGATACCGGGACAGGCGGTAGATGCGCTCGATGTTCCCGCCGGCATCGGCGATGGCCGACGCGATGGCGCCGAAGGCGGCGGGCCCGACCGTCACCCCGAGCACGGTCACGATCGACATGGCCTGGGGCGGCGCCGGTTCCTGGTCGATGACCTCGAACTCGAGTTGCAGGTCGTGCTCCCACCCGAAGAGGAGCAGGTCCCGGATGGTGGCGCGCTCCCCGCCGACCCCGATGAGGATGTTGAGGGTGAGCCGGCCGCGAACCACGATCTGCTCGACGTCGTAGACCTCGGCGCCGGTGTCGCCGAGGACCGCCATGACCCTTGCGGTGATGCCGGGCCGGTCGGGCCCGTGGATCGACACCAGGATGGCGGAGCGCTCGTCCATGGAGAGCGATGCTATCCGTCGCTTGCCGGGGCAAGGATGACTAGGCGTGGATCTCCAGGATGTCGCCGTCCTCGACCACGTGGTCCTTGCCCACGGTCTGGCCGTCGTAGGTGTCGGATCCCCAGATGCGGGCGTGGTGGAAGGAGGCGGCGAGATCGCGGTGCACCAGCGTCGCCACGTCGCCGACCGTGGCTCCTTGCCGCACCGTGTAGGGGCGGCCCATGTCGGCCTCCTTGCCCGGCACCTTGGTGTAGACCCGGACCACGCCGAGGTTCCGGAACAGCCAGGGGCCGATCCGGTCGACCCCCTCGCCGGTCGCAGCCGACACCGCGAGCGAGGGTAGGTGCAGGTCGGCGAGCTCCTCGCCGACGGCGCGCTCGCCGGCCACGTCGTCGATGAGCTCCATCTTGTTGGCCACGAGCAGGGTGGGCAGCCGGATGCCGAACGGGTCGTCCTCGTCTCCGTCCGATCGTTCCCACGAGCCGGTGAGGGTGACGCGGCGTGCGTCCAGGACCTCACGCATGGCGATGAGCGACTCCACGCACCCGGGTTGGGTGAGGTCCACCACGAGCAGGGCGCCGTCGGCGGAGCGCAGTGTGTCCCCGACCCAGGGGATGGGGTGCTGCGGGCTGATCGGGGGGAGGTCGACGAGCTGGATGTGGGCGTCGTCGACGCTGAGCATGCCCGGCTCCGGGTACTGGGTGGTGAAGGGGTAGGCGCCCACCTGGGTGTGGGACCCGGTGAGCGCGACGTGCAGCGTCGACTTGCCGGTGTTGGGCGGGCCGAGGATCGCAACCTGGGCCGCGCCGTCGGGGTGCACGTAGGTGGCCGGCCCGGTCCGGGCGCCCGCCTTGGCGGGCCCGGAGAGCTCCTCTTTGAGCTCCTTGATCTTGGTCTTGATTTCGGCGCGCAAATGCTCGGTGCCCTTGTGCTTCGGGATCACCCGGTGCATCTCGTTGAGCAGGTCGAGGCGCTCCCTCGGGTCGCGGGCCCGCTTGTAGGCGGCTTCTGCCTTCTTGTACTCGGGGGTCAGGTTTGCCGGCACCGCCTCATGTTACGAAACGCCGGGCGCGCCGGGCTAGGGTCGGTTGCCA
>CAYQZO010000441.1:0-2104 GCA_964421925.1 uncultured Acidimicrobiaceae bacterium | reverse complement strand
GCACCGGCAAGCCCGGCCTCGAGCTCGGCATCGGCCGCGGTGACCTCGTCGTGCCGGACGACGCCCTGGCCGAGCTGGAAGCCAGGCGCCCGTGACTTGCGACTCGCGACTCTGCTGATGCTTCCCTACAATATCGACCACGTCGCCATCGCCGTCCACGACCTCGACGCCGCCCTGGCCACATTCGCCGACCAGTACGGATCGGAGCCGCTCAGCCGGGAGACCATCGCCGACCAGGGCGTCGAGGAGGCGATGATCGCCATCGGGGGATCGCATCTCCAGCTGCTCCAACCGCTCGAGGCCGACTCCCCGGTCGGTCGTTTCCTGGAACGACGCGGGGAGGGCTTGCACCACATCGCTCTCGCCGTCCCCGACCTGGAGGCGGCGCTCGCCCACCTGCAGGAACAGGGGGCGCGGCTCGTCGACACCGAGCCGCGGGTGGGTGGCGGCGGGCATCGCATCGCCTTCGTGCACCCGGCAGCCTTTGCCGGTACCCTCATCGAGCTCGTCGAGGTGGTGACGTGAAAGAGCGAATCATCGAGATCAGGGGCGGCGCCGGACCCGCCCACGCCGCCGCCATCGCCGCCGCCATCGCCCACAACGAAGCCGCCGAGGCCGAGACCAGGGCCACGGTTCCTCCCGTTCCCAGGCCGAGCTCCTGGGTGCAGGCGGCGCGGCCCCGCACCACGGCACCACCGATGCGTTCCACCGTGTACGACGCCTCGGTCCAGCTGCCTCCCGACATCAAGCCACGCGAGGCGTGAGTCCGGCCTGAATCGACCCTCCGGTACCATGGCGCCATGAGCGTCGTCATCTCCTCCATCGCCCGCACCCCCATCGGCAAGTTCCGCGGCGTCTTCGCCCCGATGTCCGCGATGGACCTCGGGGCCATCGCAATCGCCGGGGCGCTCGAACGGGCCGGCATCGCCGGTGATGCCATCGACGAGGTGCTCTTCGGTCACGTGATCCAGGCCGGACAGGGCCAGCTCACCTCCCGCCAGGCCGCGGTTGCCGGCGGCATTCCACTCACCGTTCCCGCCACCACGATCAACAAGGTGTGCTTGTCGGGTATGGAGACCATCGCCGACGCCGCCTGGCGCATCGCCGCCGGTGAGTCCCGGATCGTCATGACCGGTGGCATGGAGTCGATGACCAACGCCCCCTACGTCCTCGACGGGTCGGCACGGATGGGCACCGGCTACGGGGACATCGTGCTGGTGGACACGCTGGAGCACGACGGCTTGTACTGCGCTCTCGACCACTGCCTCATGGGCGAGTCCGCCGACGACAAGAACGTGCAGTACGGGATCAGCCGTGAGGAACAGGACGCCTGGGCAGCGGAGAGCCACGCCCGGGCGGCGGCGGCGACCGAGTCCGGGGCCTTCGCCGATGAGATCGTGCCGGTGACGGTTCCCAAGCGCCGCGGCGACGACCTGGTCGTTGAGCACGACGAAGGGGTGCGGCGCGACACCTCGGTCGAGACCCTTGCCGGGCTGCGCCCTGCGTTTACCGACGACGGGACCGTGACCGCGGGCAACGCCTCCCAGATCTCCGACGGCGCCGCCGCCCTCGTGGTCGCCGATCGGGCAGCCGCCGAAGCCGCAGGCCTGCCCGTCCTCGCCGAGATCGTTGCCTACGGCCAGACCGCCGGGCCCGACCCGAGCCTGCATGCCCGTCCCGCCGAGGCCATGGAGGTGGCCCTGAAGCGGGCCGGCCTCGAAGCCGCCGATCTCGACCTCGTCGAGATCAACGAAGCATTCGCCGCGGTGTCGCTGTACTCGGCAGGCCTGCTCGGCATCGATGCGGATCGCGTCAACGTCAACGGGGGCGCGGTGGCGCTCGGCCACCCGCTGGGGGCGTCGGGGGCCCGAATCGTCGTGACCCTGATCAACGCCCTCCGGGAACGAGGGGGTGGCATGGGCGGAGCGGCGCTGTGTGGAGGCGGGGGCCAGGGCGACGCCCTGATCGTGAAGGTCGAGTAGAGGGAGCCAGAAACCATGGCGAAGGAACCGGATCGAAATCTCGCGCTCGAGCTGGTACGAGTCACCGAGGCGGCTGCGGTCGCTGCCGCCAAGTGGCAGGGCCGCGGCGACAAGGAAGCCGT
>CAYQZO010000440.1:0-2105 GCA_964421925.1 uncultured Acidimicrobiaceae bacterium | reverse complement strand
TCGTCCTCGAGCAGGTGCACCATCACTGCCAGCCCGCCCTTCATGTCCGCGGCGCCGAGCCCGTGGACGCGGCCATCGGCTACCCGCGCCACGTCGTTGCCCTGCACCGGGACCGTGTCGGTGTGCCCGTAGAGGGCGATTAGGGGCTTGCCCGTGGGTTCGCCGACGACGAGAGCATTCCCGAGGCGGCTCAGCGGTCGCTTGCCGGCGAGGCGGAACTCGAGCGCGGTGGTGATCTCCTCCTCGTTGCCGGTGACCGACGGGATGTCGATGAGCTCGACGAGGGTGTCGGTGAGGCTCACACCTCCACCTCGAATGTGCGAAGGGCGTCGTTGAGGGAGGTCTTGCGATCGGTGGTCTCGGACCGATACCCGATGAGCAGCGGCGTCTGCAGCTGGTAGCGCCCCGCCGGGAAGTCCCTGCCCCGGCTGCCGGGCACGATCACCGCGTTCTCCGGGACGCGTCCTCTGATCTCCACGGGCTCGTCGCCGGTGACGTCGATGATGGGGACCGACGCCGACAACACCGTGTTGGCGCCGAGTACGGCGCCCTCCCCGACGATCACCCCCTCGACGACGATGGAGCGGCTGCCGATGAACGCGCCGTCCTCGACGATCACCGGCCGGGCGCTCGGCGGCTCGAGCACGCCACCGATGCCGACACCGCCGGAGAGGTGGACGTCGCGTCCGATCTGGGCGCAGGAGCCGACGGTGGCCCAGGTGTCGACCATCGTGCCCGACCCCACGTGGGCTCCGATGTTCACGTAACCCGGCATCACGACGACCCCCGGCTCGCAGAAGGCGCCGTAGCGCACGGTCCCGGGAGGGACCACCCGGATCCCGGCTTCGGCGAGCCCGGTCTTGGTGGGGATCTTGTCGTGGTACTCGAAGGGTCCGGCGGTCATCGTCTCCAGCTCGGTGATCCGGAAGTAGAGGACGATGGCCGCCTTCACCCACTCGTTGACCAGCCAGGTGTCGCCGAGCTTCTCGGCGACACGAACCTCACCGGCATCCAACGCCTCGATCGTGCGCAGGATGGCGTCCTCAGCCTGGGAGAGGCGGTCCAGGTCCTCGTAGGCGGCGTTGATCAGATCGGCGTCGGCCATGCGGAGGCGATTGTACGGGCCCCCGACCGTTGATAGCCGACAGCCGGCAGCTCGTCACCCCAAGACCCTGCGGAGGGTGTCGGCGGCGGCCTCGCACTCGTCGAGGGTGGGGACGAGGGCCAGGCGCAGATACCCCTCGCCGCCGTCGCCGAAGAAGCGGCCCGGACTCACCACCACGCCCTGTTCAAGGAGCCGGTCGGTGGTGTCGAGATCGTCCTCCACGGCCACCCACAGGTAGAGGCCGGCGGTGGAGCCCACGACCTCGAGGCCGAGGTCGGCGAAGGCGGCGGCGAGGATCCGTCGCTTCTCGGCGAAGATCTTGCGCCGCGTTGCGGCGTGGGCGTCGTCGCCCCAGGCGGCCACCGCCGCGGCCTGGACGAACTCCTGGGAGGCGGTGCCGGTGGAGGCACGAAGGGCGCGGAGCGCGGCGATCGCCTCGGCATCGCCGACCATCGCCCCCGACCGGTACCCGGTCATCCCGGAGCGCTTGGACAGGCTGAGATAGGCGAGAGCGCCGGTCGCCGCACCACCGGCCACCTGCAGGATCGACGCCGGCCCGTCCGGAAAGTGCGACTCCTCATAGACGTCGGCGTAGCACTCGTCGGAGAGGAGCAAGGCATCGTGGCGCCGGGCCTGCTCGTACAGGCCTTCCAGGTCGTCGAGGGACGACACCGCCCCGGTCGGATTGTGGGGCGAGTTGGTCCACACCATCCTCGCTCGGTCCCACGCATCGTCGGGAATGTCCGCGGCACGCAGCACGAAGTCGCCGCCGAGCCGGATCCCGATGGCTTCCGCCCCGGCGAAGCGGGCGCCCCGCTCGTAGATCGGGTAGCCCGGCGTTCCGTACACCACGGCGTCGCCGGCGTCGCGATCGACGAAGGCGAGCGGCGTGGAGAAGATCGCCTCTTTGGCGCCGCTTGCGGGCAGCACCTGCCGATCGGGATCGACCACGACGCCGAAGCGTCGTTCCACGTAGCCGGCAACGGCATCCCGGAACTCG
>CAYQZO010000439.1:0-2106 GCA_964421925.1 uncultured Acidimicrobiaceae bacterium | reverse complement strand
TCGAGCGCCCGGTCCTCGATCCTCGGTGTGAGGTACTCCACAGGCATCGACGCGATGGGGGCGTCGGTGGACAACGTGCGATGGTCGGCGGCCGATCGAGCGGAGAAGCCGACCTCCAGCCGGGTGACGGTGCAGATCCGGACCAGGCCGCGTTCGATCCTGCCCGGCCACTCCGCCGCGTCGGCCGCGAGGTGGAGTCGCGCGATCGCCGACTTGTCGACGAGCCAGGTGGTCACGACCAGGCGTCGGACATCACGTCGGGATCGTTCAGATCCGCGGCGAGGTTCGCGGCTCGCTCGAGTTGGTCGACGGTCAGTGGGCCGGTGTCTTGTGCACGCTCGCGTTCCAGGGCTCGCCGGAGGTAGGCGGTCCGCGACAGGCCGATGCGCTTCGCTTTGGCGTCGATCGCCGCCAGCACGTCGTCGGGTACGCCTCGGATCAGGATGTCGGTCATGGCCACCTCCTGATAGCTAACGATATCACCGGCGCGGATGCCGCGGCGCCACCTGCAACGCCCGGGCCGCGGTGAACGCGTCGGCGGGGTCGATCTTGGCCAGACGGCGCGCCCGACAGGCCCCACCTTGCTGAGCCGGTTCTTCTAGCCCGTCTGGGCTACTCGTCCTCGATCACGGGCACCCGATGCCCATCACCGTCCCGCAACTGGGCGAAGGGCCCTTGCGCGCCCACGGTCGCGCCACAGATGGTGGAGACGAGGCCGCTCCGGGCGCACAGGAGGTGGCGTCATGGCTCGCTTCGACACGGAAGACCTGACGGTGGTCAACCGCCTCTCTGGTCGAGTGCATCAATGGGAGCTGCGCGAGCCGTTGTCGTACAGCCTCGGGGAGGCAGCTGAGTCCGAGATCGTGAACGTCCCCCCGCGCTTCAAGACCGACTTCGCGTCCGTGCCCCGCCCGTTCTGGTTCTGGATCTCTCCGTGGGGCCGTCACGGTCGGGCTGCCATTCTCCACGACTTCCTGTACCAACTGGGTTCGGTCACCGATCCGGCAGCGGGCACCCTGCGACGCCCCTCGAAGCGGGAGTCCGACCGCATCTTCCGCGACGCGATGGCGGTGCTCGACAGGAGGATCCTCGCTGAGCAGAAGCTCTGGCGGCGGTTCCCCTGGCTGCGCGCGCCCCGCCTAGCGCTCGCCAGCGCCCGCCGGTGGCTCATGTGGGCAGCGGTGGCGTGCTTTGGTCACTGGGCCTACAGGACGCAGCAGACGATGGGCACCTCTCCCGCGCTCGAACACGACATGCTCGCTACGGTCGCTGCGATGCACGCACAGGGCTTGGCGCCGGATGGCGACCCGACAGCGGTCTCTGGCGCCGCAGATCGCTGATGGCGACGGCTAGAGGTCGGTCCGCTGGATTCCACTTGACGAGCTGGATCCGGCTCGTCTTCGGACAGACCGGCAGGACCGTCCGGGCGGGCCCGAGGGCCAACTGGCCGCCCGCTCGGAACGAGCGGCTGCCTCAGTGATACAAGCCCCTTCGCCGACCAGGGCGCGTGCCGTCCCACCGATCGCTGTGCGGCCAAGCAGCGTCAGGCACTCCCGCCGGCTCGTGCACCTGAGGGAGGAAGGGGCTTCAGCCTGACCATTCCCACGAGCAGCACGAGCACCGGCAAGACGATTGATGGGTGCCATGGCTCGTACCACGTGGTCGTAGCAAACCAGCCGTCAACCGCGAAGACGGTCGTGGCCATACCGGCCAAGCTCATGATGATCTGACTCCAGCTGAGCCTGGGCGTCGGGCGCTGCCCCGAGCCAGCGGCGCGCCGACCCGCCAGCCGGGCGCCGCGGGCGGTCAGGGCGACGTCACGCCGCCTGCTCGGCCCGACCCGCCGGCCGGCGCGTCGGGAGGGTCAGCACGCGGGCCGAGCGGTCGTCGTGCGGCGCGGTCGTCGCCATCACCATCAGCCCACCCGCGTAGGGACCGCCGACGATGGCCGGGAGCGCGGCGACGCCGAACGCGAAGCCCAGACCAGCGCCGCTGACGAGCGCGAGCAGGACGGTGAGCAGGTAGATGGCCGGCACGCCGATCGCGGCACCGAGCGTGACCGCTCGGCCGAAGTCCTTGTCGGCGATGCCGCCGGCATCCGTGGAC
>CAYQZO010000438.1:0-2106 GCA_964421925.1 uncultured Acidimicrobiaceae bacterium | reverse complement strand
GTGGTCAAGAAGGCCGGCGCCTGGTACACCTACGACGGCGACCAGCTCGGCCAGGGCAGGGAGAAGGCCAAGGAGTTCCTGCGGGACAACCCGGAGCTGGCCATGCAGCTCCAGGACGAGGTGCTGCGCGCAGTCGGCGTCATCAGCGACGAAGCCGAGGAGGCCGAGGCCCCGGTACCCGAGGAAGCCCCGGTCGAAGACACCGACGAGTAGCTCTCCTCAGATTTCGCGCTCCGCGAAGGCCTGTTCTGGGGTAGGATCGAGACACGACACATACCAAACACGACTACCAGAGCGGACCGAAACGGATATGTCGACCCGGAGAGCAACTGCCGAAGTGACAGCAAGGGGCTGATCGCCCCCGCGGACGCGGTGTTGTGCCCGGTGTGTGCCGAGCCCGAGTGGCTCGGCATGCGGCGTTTTGGAACGCCAGAACGGGGCAGCGATGGAACAGTGGCTGTTGGTTTCGCTGTACGCCGCCATGATCGTGGTCGCCCTGGTGGGCGGCTATGTCCTGGCTCGACGAATCCAGCGATTAGAGACCCCAAGCGAAGCCCTCGCCGAGGCGCGCCTCGAGGCCCAGCGCATCCTGGCCCGCGCCGAGGAGGAAGCCCGGTCCAAGGCCGAGGAGTACCGCGACCGCGAGGACGCCACCCTCGAGCACCGGCGGGTGGAGATGGGCTCGCAGGAGGGCCGGCTGGCCCAGCGGGAAGCGACCCTGGAACAACGCGCCGGCAACCTCGCCCAGCGCGAGGAGCTCGTCCTGGCCCGTGAGCAGGCCGCCGAGGCCGCCATGGCCGCGGCGGAGTCGACCAAGGAGGAGGCGCGATCCGCCCTCGAGCAGGCGGCCGGGATCGACGCCAAGGCCGCCAAGGCCGAGCTGCTGGAGAAGGTCGAGGCCGAGGCCAAGCGGGACGCCATGGTCCTGGTGCGCGAGCTCGACTTCCGCGCCCGGGAAGAAGCCGAGCGCCGGTCCCGCCGCATTCTCGCTGCCGCCATCCAGCGGCTCGCCGCCGAGGTGGTGTCGGAGACCACCGTGTCGGTGGTGCCGCTCCCCTCCGACGACATGAAGGGTCGCATCATCGGCCGGGACGGGCGCAACATCCGCAGCTTCGAGGCCATCGCGGGCGTCAACCTCATCGTCGACGACACCCCCGAGGCCGTGTCCATCTCCACCTTCGACCCGGTGCGCCGCGAGGTCGCACGCGTCGCCCTGGAGCGGTTGGTCGAGGGCGGCCGTATCCACCCCTCCTCGATCGAAGAGGCCTACGCCAAGGCCCGTGAGGAGGTGGAGCAGTCGATCCGGGACGCCGGGGAGTGGGCGCTGCTCGAAGTGGGGCTGTCCAAGATGCACCCTGAGCTGATCACCCTGCTCGGGCGACTCCGCTACCGGACCAGCTACGGGCAGAACGTGCTCAACCACCTGGTGGAGTCGGCCCACATCGGGGGCATGATCGCCGCCGAGCTCGGCGCCGACGAGGTGGAGGCACGGCGTGCCTCCTTTCTCCACGACATCGGCAAGGCGGTCTCCCACGAGATCGGTGGCTCCCACGCGCTCGTGGGCGCCGAGATCGCTCGTCGCTTCGACGAGTCGGCCGGCGTGGTGCACGCCATCGAGGCGCACCACAACGAGGTCGAGCCGCGCACCCTCACCGCCGTGATCGTCCAGGCCGCCGATGCGGTGTCGGCGGCACGACCCGGAGCGCGCCGGGAGGCCCTCGAGTCCTACGTTCGCCGGCTGGAGCGGCTCGAGGAGATCGCAGCGAGCTTCGAGGGTGTGGAGCGGGTGTTTGCCCTGCAAGCCGGACGCGAGATCCGGGTGGTGGTCGACCCGGGGGAGGTCGACGACCTCGGCGCCGGCGCCCTGGCGCGCCGCCTCGCGAGAAGGCTGGAGGAGGACCTACAGTATCCCGGCCAGATCGAAGTGACCGTGATCCGGGAATTCCGGGCCAAGGACTTCGCTCGCTAATCGGTACGAGGACGATGACCGACGCCATCCTGCTCGATGCGCCCGCCATGAAGCGCGCCCCCCGTCGGGAGGGGAGCACCTACTTCATCCGCACCTTCGCGTGACAGATGAACGAGCACGACTCCGAGCGGATGAAG
>CAYQZO010000437.1:0-2109 GCA_964421925.1 uncultured Acidimicrobiaceae bacterium | reverse complement strand
TGCACTTCGAGGACATCAGGAAGCTGCTCCAGGTGCTCGACCGACTGGTCGCGTCGGGCAACACCGTGGCCATCATCGAGCACAACCTCGATGTCATCAAGACCGCCGACTGGGTCATCGACCTCGGCCCCGAAGGCGGAGACGGCGGGGGCTGGATCGTCGCCGAGGGAACACCCGAGGACGTGGCGGCGATCCCGGAGTCCTACACCGGCAAGTTCCTGAGGGAGCTGCTCTCGGCGTATGTGTCCGTCACCGTCCAGGCGTCGATCACCGCAAGGACCCCGACCAACACCAGCAGTAGGTTCCTGGTGAGCCAACCGGCATGCCACCACAGCTCTCCGGGGAACCACACCCCGGTCAAGAAGACCGAAATCAGCGCCACAATCGTCAGCGCCGCCTGGTTGCGACGGGAGCCGGTGAGGGCGATGAAGGGGATCGGCCAGAGCACGAACTGGGTGGAGAGCAGCGGCGAGGCGAGCAGGACCGCACAAGTCAGGGCGCCGGTCAAGGCCACTGCCCCCTGCCAGCTGAAGGCACGCCGGACGACGGTGAGGGCGGCGAACCCGATCACGGCACCGACGGCGAGATTCAGTAGCAGCGTCCACGAGCCGGCCTCGGTATACAACGCACCGGCGGAGTCGATGATCTGAGGCTCGTTGCCGAG
Source organism: uncultured Acidimicrobiaceae bacterium (assembly GCA_964421925.1). Lineage (GTDB taxonomy): Bacteria > Actinomycetota > Acidimicrobiia > Spongiisociales > UBA5794 > JACZST01. The sequence continues at coordinate 1,445 of CAYQZO010000437.1, read as the reverse complement.
GAGCAGCCGCCAGGTGATGACCAGCGATCCGCTCAGCGTCTCTTCGTGGACCCCGACGAACGACCGGCCGGCGCGGAAGCCGGGAGTGGCCAGGAGGAGGAGCCCCATGGCGACGGTGGCGCCGATCAGCACCATGGCGCGGCGGCGCTGATCCCGCCACCAGTCGGCGGCGGCCAGCACCACCGGCCAGCCCTTGGCCGCGACGGCCCCGATCGCGGCAGCCAGCGACGCAGTCTCCCGACCTCTGATGGCATAGAACACCCCGGCGACGGCGAGCATCACCGAGAGGGCGTCGACGCGAAACGGGATGATGACCAGCATCGGCGTCACCATCAGCACGAAACGGAGCCCGGCGTCGCCGAGACCCAGGTCGTCGGCGATGCGGGCGACGAGCCGGGCGGTGACGAACACCATGCCGAGCATGATGATCATGAAGGGGTAGGAGAAGGGAAGGCCGGTGAGGACCGCGAGGACGTGGGCGAGCGCCATCGGGATGATGGTGAGGGGAAGGTGTTCGAAGCGGTAGTCCATGTAGGGCAGTTCGCCGTCGAACATGAGCTCCATGGCCGCCGAGTACACCCGAGGATCCCCGCTGTAGACGGTCGGGTGACCGAAGGCGACCGGCAGGAAGACGACCACGAGCGCCGCGAGCGAGGCGGCCAGGAACCAGAAGGGCCAGCGCCGCACCGGTCGGGGCTCTGCTTGCATGGAGGGGCTCACGCTACAGGTTTCGGAGCAAGCGGCCGGTGGCTGAAGGTGTTGACAACTGGGACGAGATCGCCCCGTGGTGGCGCCATGAGGCGGCGACCGACGTCGTCTATCGGGAGGACATCGAGCCGATGCTGCAACGGCTCTTCCCGAGCGACGCGGGGGTCGTGATGGAGCTGGGCTGCGGCGAGGGCCAGTGGCTCCGCTGGCTGGCTTCCACAGGAGTCGCCGCCTTTGGATGCGATCGATCGATGCGCCTGCTCACCGAAGCCGCGGCATCGGCCCCCGTTGTCTGCGGCGAGCTCCCCGATCTGTCCTGGCTTGGCGATGCCTCGATCGACACGCTTCTTTCGGTGTTCGTGCTGGACCTCATCGGCGACGTCGAATCCTTCTTCGCCGAGGCGGCGCGGGTAGCAACCCCCGGTGGTTCGCTGATCGTCGTGGCCAACCATCCGGGATTCACTGCGCCAGGTTCCGGGCCGCTGGTGGACCTGGACGGCGAAGTGCTGTGGCGGTGGGGGAGCTACTTCGAGGAAGGATCCTCCCTGCAACCGGCCGGTGACGCCGAGGTGGTGTTCCACCATCGATCCACGGCGGGTCTGCTCAACGCCGCCGCCGGGGAGGGATGGGCGCTCCGGCGGGTCGAAGAGTCCGCCCTCGGGCCGGGGACGATCGCCCGCGAGCCCGGCTACGCCGGTCAGGGAGGAATCCCGCGGTTTCTCGGTGTGCGGTGGGTG
>CAYQZO010000436.1:0-2114 GCA_964421925.1 uncultured Acidimicrobiaceae bacterium | reverse complement strand
AGCACGTCCTCGATCGGCTCCAGGCCGGCCAGCGCGGCGGCGCAGCGCTCCTCGCCGAGGTCGGGCTCGCGGCCGATCGCCTTGGCGAGGTCCCAGGAGTGCATCCAGATGTCGGGTGTGTAGAAGCGGTCGATCGCGGTGGCCAGGCTCATCGTGCCGACCCTCGGGTGGGCGAGCTCCTGGTCGCCCTGCTCCTCGATGAGACGCTGCACGTCGGCCGCGCGCCGGCGCCACGCCGCCGCCGGGTCCTCCCCGACGTCGACGGCCGGCAGGCTGGCGGCGCGGTCGAGGAAGCCGGGCAGCCACTCGACCAGGTGGCCGACGACGTCGCGCGCCGACCAGCCGGCCACGGGGGAGGGGCTCTCCCACTGGTCGGCGCCGGCTGACCCGACCAGCTCGGTGAAGCGGCTGGCGTCGTACGCGTGCTGCTCGGCGGGGGTCATGCCTCGTCCGCGACGTCGTCGGCAGTGTCAGCGGCCAGCAGGGCGTCGAGCTGCTCGTAGCCCTCGCGGACCCCGGTCTCCATGCCGCTGGCCAGCATGGCGTCGCGGTCTGCCATGGAGTACACCACCGAGACGGCCCGGAGCAGGGTGCGGCCGCCGCCGAGGTCGGTGAGCTCGAGCGTGTCGAGGCTGACCGCGTCGGGCATCTCGTCGAAGCCGAAGGTCTGCACGATCCGGCGCGGCTCGTCGACCCGGTGCACCGAGCCGTAGAAGTGGGCGATCTCCTCGCCCTCGCGCCGTGCGGTGTAGCGGTACTCCCCGCCGGTGCGCATCTCCCACGTCGTGATCTCGGTGTCGATCGACCGGGGGCCGAGCCACTGCTTGATCAGCTCGGGGTCGACATGGGCGCGCCAGACCTTCTCCACGGGTGCGTCGAACTCGCGGGTGATCGTGAGGGTGGGGAGGTCGGGCGGGGCCTCGATGGTGGTCTCGTACCTCGTCGTGATGGTCATGCTGTCGCTCCTCTCTGGTCGTCGGGGCGGTCGGCCCCGGCCTCGCTGTCGTCCATGCGCTCCAGCAGGGCGTCGAGACGGCGGTACCGCGCCTCGGCCTCCTGCCGGTAGCGCTCGATCCACTTGGTCATCAGGTCGAGCACCTCCGCCTCGAGATGGACCGGCCGCCGTTGGGCGTCGCGGCTGCGGCGTACCAGGCCCGCGCCCTCGAGCACCTTGAGGTGCTTGGAGACGGCTTGGAGCGAGATCTCGTACGGCGCCGCGAGCTCGCTCGCCGTGGCGTCGCGCTCGGCCAGCCGCGCGACCATGTCGCGACGGGTCGGGTCGGCGAGGGCCGCGAAGAGCGGCGACAGCCGATCGTGCTCAACCATATGGTTGATCACAGCACGACCATCCAGGGTTGTCAATCAAGAGGTTGAACAAGCGCTGGCCAGAGTCTCCCGATGTCGTTTGCGGTCGGCTGTGGTCGCTGATTTGCTCGGCGCCGATGACACTCGAGCCGGCGGACCAGCAGTTGCTGCAGACGTTCCACCACCAGATCCGGCTTGCCGGTCGGGAGGACGAGCCGATGGACGGCATCGTGCTCGACACCGACGGACCAGTTTCGCGCCGGTATCCGGAGCAGCCCGGCGCGTCGTACTGCATGGTCGAGTCTCCCCGTGGACTGGGCGAGGACCCGGACTACTGGATCTCCCGCCAGGCCGCCTTCTTCTCCGCGAGGCGCGAACGGGTGGAGTGGAAGACCTACTCCTACGACGAGCCGGCGGATCTTGCCGACCGCCTCACTGCGGCGGGCTTCGTGGCCGAGGAGCCCGAGACATTGCTGCTCGGCGACATCGACGGTCTTGTCCACGATGTCGAGCTGCCGGTCGGCGTGCGATTGCGGAGGGTGACCGAGGACGTCGATCTGGCCCGCATCGATGAGCTGATGACGACGATCTGGGGGTCGGACCACGGCGACGGTGCGCTGGCGAAGGAGCTGCGATCGAATCCGGACGGGTTGGATGTCGTCGTCGTGGAGGAGTCCGCGGACGGGCCGGTTCTCTGCGCCGGGTGGTCGCGGTACTCCATCGGTACGGAGTTCGCGAGCATGTGGGGCGGGTCCACGTTGCCGGCCTGGCGACGGCAAGGCCTGTATCGCGCCACTGTCACCCACCGA
>CAYQZO010000435.1:0-2121 GCA_964421925.1 uncultured Acidimicrobiaceae bacterium | reverse complement strand
CGAGCCCGGCACCGCCCACTCGGCGAAGTCCCTGCTAGAAGCCAAGTTCAGCGACGAGTGATGGATCGGAGGGCGAAGCGAATCAGGGCCGATGGAACACGAAATGGAACCCTCGCCGAGCCCAGGATCGCCGTAGCGGCCGCTGGGAGCCTCTCTCGCGCCCTCCGGGCCGTCGCCCCTACCCGGCGATCGAGCGCGAAGTCCATCATCCCCACTCCGAAGCCCTGACCGGCTTCGCGGGCCTTCCGCGTGCGCGAACGGCCCGGAAAGCCGCTGGCCAAGCGGGAACATCCCGCGGCTCAGAACGGCTGCTACGCGATGGTTCGCTGCGCAGCGGGACCGGCCGGGTCGCGGCGGAGCTGCTCGAGGAGGGCTTCGGCTCGATGCTGGCCGAACTCTCCGAGAGGGGTCAGGTCGAATGGCATCCGGCGATTGCGCGACACGGCCACTTCTCCGGCGCCAGCTGATCTGTTGATGGACGGTCGGATCGGACGGCCAGTCGCACTCGCAGACGAGCTAGAGGGCAAGCGGATCGCCATGGCCGATGCACCCGGCGCTGAGAGCAGACTGACGGCGGACTGACGGCGGACTCACCATTCGACCAACTGATCCTCAATCGCGACCGGCACAACCGGCAACCGGCATTCGCCAGCCGCGGTAAACGTCAACGCGCGGGCGTCCTGGGAGCTGACGGCTCAAGTGGCGCGGTGTTTGTGCCGATGGGGTTGGTGGTGCCGGTGAGCGTTGAGCGTCGTGTGCTCGTGCCTGCTGGTGTGGCGGCGGCGGCGCTTGGCCCTAGCCCAGCCGTGCTCGACGACGGACGGCGAGGACATTGATGGGAGGGTTTTTCGCTCGGGGAGGCGGCCGCTTGCGGCTGGGTGTCGTGCTGCTGGCGGCGGTCGTGAGCTTGGCGACGGCGGCGCACGCGGGCGCGGTCACGTTCTCGAACGACAGCCCGATCACGATCAACAGCCCGGTTGGTGCTGCCTGCGGGGCGGAACCGGCATCACCGTATCCGTCCGACATCGAGGTCACTGGACTCGCTGGCCCGGTCACCGATGTCGATGTTGCGCTGACCGGACTCACGCACGACTTTCCCGACGACGTGGGGGTGCTCGTAGTCGGCCCCGGGGGCGAGAGGACGATCCTGATGGCGGACACCGGCGGCACGATTGGTGTCTCTGATGTGAACTTGATGTTCGACGATGGCGCGGCCGGGGCGCTTCCCGACGCTGGCACGCTGGTGAGCGGCAGCTTCCAGCCGACGATCGGGACAGACGCAGCCGAGACCTGTGCCGCCCCGGGCTCGTTTCCTGCGCCTGCCCCCGCAGGCCCCTACGGGGCGGCGTCGCTCGCGGTCTTCAACGGCAGCAATCCCAACGGCACCTGGAGCCTCTACGTCATCGACGACACCCTGCTTGACGCTGGCTCGATCGACGGCTGGAGCCTCGAGATCACAGCCCAAGTGGACACGACGCCGCCGCTGGTGACGGTGACGGGCGTCGAGGATGGCGCCACCTACATGCTCGGTTCCGTCCCGACCGCCGGCTGCGACACCTCGGATGACCTCTCGGGTGTGGCCACCCCGGCCAGCCTGACGCTCTCGGGCGGCAATCCGGACGGCACCGGCGATTTCACGGCCACCTGCGACGGCGCCCTCGATAACGCCGGCAACGCCGGCTCGGCCAGCGTCACCTACGAGGTCATACCTGGCGTCGTCGAGGCGCCGGTGCTGTCCTCGCTCACCCCTGCCTTGGGGCCGGCGGGGACGACGGTCACGATCGTCGGCTCGGGCTTCACCGGTGCGACCGCGGTGCTGTTCGGCCAGGTGGAGGCGGCATTCACGGTCGTCTCGGACACGCAGATCACGGCGGTCGCCCCGGCGCAGACGCCGGCATTGGGCGCCCCAGCACGGGCACCGCAGGGCGCTGCGCTGACGGTGCCGGTCGTCGTGGTCGGCCCGGGCGGGACGAGCAACCCGCTCCCCTTCACCTACACCGGCAGCGCGTCGGTCTCGGTTCCCGGCCCGTGCGACCCGCTCTACAACGCCTGCGCCGGCACGCCCACCCAGCAGAGCACACCGCCGCTTGCTCCTCCCTCGGGCGGCGATGGCGGGCCGGC
>CAYQZO010000434.1:0-2126 GCA_964421925.1 uncultured Acidimicrobiaceae bacterium | reverse complement strand
CTCGACGTCGTAGGGGTCGTAGTAGAGGTCGCGCATCGCCACTCCCGACTAGATGTGACGACCGGGGACGTTGTCCTTGGAGCGACGGTGTGGGGTGATCCACCGATGAGGTGAGCCCTCCGGATGAGGCTGTGGGTCTTCCACAACTCACTGACCTCCCGGAGGGCTCGATGGCTCACGCTAGGACCCAGCACCCCAACGCGCGGCTGACCCCGCGGCATCGCCGGAACATGGTCGCCTGTGTGCTTGAGCGGCGCTGGACGATCGAAGCGACCGCGGACCGGTTCCAGGTCGACCCCAAGACGGTGCGCAAGTGGCGTGACCGCTTCCTCGCCGAGGGCGAGGCCGGCCTGGCGGACCGGTCGTCGCGGCCGCACCGGTCACCGAACCGGACACCCCGGGCGTGTCGCCGTGAGGTGATCCGACTCCGCAAGAAGCGCCGCTGGGGCGCAGACCACATTGGTCACGAGCTCGGGGTGGCCCCCTCCACCGTCCAGTCGATCCTGCGCGCCGAGGGTCTCAGCCGGCTCGACCGGGGCGACCGGGCCACCGACCGGGAACCGCCCTGCCGCTACCAGCGGGAACGTCCCGGCGACCTCGTCCATGTCGACGTCAAGAAGCTCGCCGGCATCCCGACCGGCGGGGGCTGGAAGATGCACGGCCGCGGGCGGGCGCCAGCCCAGAGGCGGTCCAATGTCGGCTACCGGTATTTGCACACCGCGATCGACGATCGCACCCGGCTGGCGTACTCGGAGATCCTCGATGACGAGAAGGGTCACACCGCCGCAGGGTTCTGGCACCGGGCCCATGGCTGGTTCGCCGCCCACGGCGTGCGGATCGAACGAGCACTGACCGACAACGGGGCCTGCTACAAGTCCCGGGCCTGGCGCCACGCGCTCGACACCACCGGCGTCGTCCACAAACGCACCCGCCCCTACCGGCCCCAGACCAACGGGAAGGTCGAGCGTTTCCACCGGATCCTGCTCGAGGAATGGGCCTACGTCCGGGACTGGACCTCAGACCACCAGCGCCGAGCCGCCTACGACGGCTTCATGCACTTCTACAATCACCACCGATCCCACGGCGCACTCGGCTGGGCCACCCCGATGGCCGCCCTCAACCGACTGCTCGGGGACAACCTCCCCGCGGAGCACACCTAGCTGTCGCCGCGCGTCGCCGGCGCCCGGCAGCGTCAGGACGCGACTCCGCGGTTCACCTGCTGGCGGCCATCCCGCCAGGTCCGCGTCGCCGTAGGGTAAGACGGTGGCCATGCCGGACGTCGTCGTCCGCCAGATCGGTCCGGGCGTCAGCTACGCGGACGGCGCGGAGGATCACATCCTGCGGACGCTCGCCGCCGTGGGCGACCTGTCGGCCGGATCCGACGAGCTCGCCGAGCGGATCGTCGATTGGCCGACGCTCTACCACCTCTCCCCGCAGCGGGCGAACCTCCTGCGCCCGCTCGGGGTCGCCCCCGGTGACCGGGTGCTCGACGTGGGCGCCGGAACCGGCGCTCTGGCCCGCTACCTCGGCGAGCAGGGGCTGGAGGTCGTGGCCCTCGAAGGGAACCCCGATCGGGCGCGGGCGGCCGCGCTGCGTGGCCCAGCGGCCGTTGCGGTCCATGATGATGGCGACGTGACGCGGGCCGCCGGACGGTGCCTCCGGCACGGGATCGGGGAGCTTTGCCTTCACGTGTTCGGCCTTGTCATGTCACCGCTTTCTTCGTTGGCCCTTGACCATCCGGGGCTTCGCCCATTGAAACAGACGTCGCGCCAACTTCCATCCGGTGCTCCGCCCTTTGACACCCCGATCGCTCCGCAGGAGCGATTGCCCGGTGCCTGTTCACCTCAGTCTCTGTCGTTGCGCCAACTTCCATCCGGGGCTCCGCCCTTTGACACCCAAAACCCTCCACCGGAGGGTTTGCCTGCCGCAAGGCGGCAGGTTCGGGTGTCAAACCTGCATGATCTCGCCTTGCTTGGTTTCCAGTTGTTCGTCGATCTGGCCGATGAAGCTGTTGGTGATGTCCTGCACGGCACCTTCCCAGAATTTCTGGTCGTCCTCGGACATCGCGCCATCGGCCTTGGCCTTCTTGATCTGGTCCATCCCGTCGCGGCGGACGTTGCGGATCG
>CAYQZO010000433.1:0-2129 GCA_964421925.1 uncultured Acidimicrobiaceae bacterium | reverse complement strand
GGCGGTGCGCTCGCCGCGGGCCGGGGCCCCGGTCTTGATCTGCCCGGCGTTGGTGGCCACCGCAAGGTGGGCGATGAACGGATCCTCGGTCTCGCCCGAGCGGTGGCTGACCATGCGCCCGTAGCCGTTGGTGGCCGCAGTGCTCATGGTGTGCAGGGTCTCTGAGAGCGAGCCGATCTGGTTCACCTTGATCAGGATCGCGTTGGCCACCCCTTCGTCGATGGCGCGCTGGAGCAGCTCCTCGTTGGTGACCAGCAGATCGTCCCCCACCAGCTGCACCCGGTTGCCGAGGCGGTCGGTGAGCAGCTTCCACCCCTCCCAGTCGGCCTCGTCGAGACCGTCCTCGACGGACACGATCGGGTAGTCGGCGACCAGCCCGGCGAGGTGATCGACCATCCCTGCGGCGGTGAGCTCCTCTCCGGAGAGGTGGTAGGTCCCCTCGTCGAAGAGCTCCGAGGCAGCCACGTCCAGGGCGAGCGAGATGTCCTCGCCAGCCCGGTACCCGGCTGCGTCGATGGCCTCGATGATGATGTCGAGCACGGCGCGGTCGTCGGGGAGATCGGGGGCGAAACCGCCCTCATCGCCCACATTGGTGGTGAGGTCGCGAGCGGCGAGCACGCCTTTGAGCGCCTGGTACACCTCGGCGCCTGCGCGCAGGGCCTCCCGGTACGAGGGAAGGCCCCCGGGGACGAGCATGAACTCCTGGATGTCCACCGAGTTGGCGGCGTGGGCTCCCCCGTTGAGCACGTTGAAGCAGGGCACGGGCAGCACCCGGCCGTCGACGCCTCCCAGATACCGGTACAGCGGGAGCCCGACCGAACTCGCCGCGGCCCGTGCGGTGGCGAGGGACACCGCCAGGATGGCGTTCGCCCCGAGCTTGGCCTTGTTGGGCGTGCCGTCGAGGTCGATCATCACCTGATCGACGAACTCCTGGCGGGTGGCGTCGGCGCCGAAGAGGGCCGGGGCGATTCGCTCGCCGACGTTGGCGACCGCGTTGAGCACCCCCTTGCCGCCGTAGCGGTCGTCGCCATCCCGCAGCTCCACGGCTTCGAGGGCGCCGGTGGATGCCCCGGAGGGCACCATGGCCCAACCCGCCGAGCCGTCGGTGAGCACCACCTCGGCCTCCACGGTGGGGTTGCCGCGGGAGTCGAGCACCTCGCGGGCGGAGACGGTGTCGATGAGGGTCACGAACGGAGGGTAGACCTTGTCTCGATTTTCGCGAGGTAACGAGTATTGAGTAGTGAGAGGTCCCAATACTCACTACTCACTACTGTCCCTTCGCTTCCTCCCACAGCGCATCGAGCTCTTCGAGCGTCAAATCGCGCAGCTTCAGGTCGCGCTCGACTGCCAGCCGCTCCACCTCCCGGAAGCGGGCCTCGAACTTGTCGTTGGCCCGGGCCAGGGCGATCTCGGGATCGACCCGGAGGTGGCGGGCCAGATTGGCCACGGCGAAGAGCACGTCACCGAGCTCGGTCGTGGCCGCGTCCCGATCTGTGGCTTTACGAAGCTCGTCGAGCTCCTCCTCCACCTTGGCGAAGACCGGCGCCGCGTCCGGCCAGTCGAAGCCGACGGCGGCCACCCGGCTCTGGATCTTGTCCGCCCGGGCAAGGCCGGGGAGGACCTCGGGCACATCATCCATCAAGGAGTCCCGCTGCTTCTCGGCGGTCTTGATCTCCTCCCAGTTGCCGATCACCTCGTAGGCACCTTCCACCTCCACGTCGCCGAAGACGTGGGGGTGACGGGAGACGATCTTGCGCCGAATCCCTTCCGCCACCTCGTCGAAGTCGAACGCACCCGCCTCCGAGGCGAGGGTGGAGTGGAACACCACCTGGATGAGCAGGTCGCCGAGCTCCTCCTCCAGCTCGGCGTAGGCACCGAAGTCGGTGTCCCCACCAGGGGCGGCGGCCGGCAGCCGGGAGACGGTGTCGACGGTCTCGTAGGTCTCTTCGATGAGGTGGCTCACCAGGGTGTGGTGGGTCTGTTCGGCGTCCCACGGGCACTCCCGCCGCAGAATCCGGTTGGTCGCCACCAGCCCGAGGACACCGACGTCGGCGGGAGGCACGAACAACGAGGTGCGCGGCACGACGTCGGCCCTGGCCAGCTGGGAGAGGGGGAGCACCGTTGTGGAC
>CAYQZO010000432.1:0-2132 GCA_964421925.1 uncultured Acidimicrobiaceae bacterium | reverse complement strand
CCATGTAGTAGTCGTAGGGCTCGAACTCGGGTCTGCGATGCGGCTCGACGGGCGCCCGGCTCGCCGGTGTCGCCAGGTGGCAATGGATGTCGATGGTCCTCATGGTGGCGCAACCCTAGCGCCGGGTCCCGAATGGACTCCTGGGCCATGACCGGTTCCTTCAGAGACCTCGTCTGGGAGACCGACCCCGCCGCCGAGCAGGGCCGGAACCTGACGAAGCCGGCGATCTACGCCCTGCTGGTGACCGTGATCCTCCTGCTCGGGCTCAACTGGCCCTTCATGTCCGTCGCCCTCGAGTCGATCACACCGATCTGGATGGCGGTCTTCCGGCTTGCCGGGGCCGCCGTCGTCGTCATCGCCATCGGGGCCGTCACCGGCAACCGCAGCCGGCCGCCTCGGAGCGATCTCCCCATCATCGTCTCGATGGCGGTGTTCCGCCTGGGGGCAGTCTTCCTCCTCGTCTTCACCGCGCTCCAGATCATTCCGCCGGGCCGATCCTCCGTCATCGTATGGACGACGAGCCTGTGGACGGTGCCCATCGCCGCCGTCTTTCTCGGCGAGCACATCACCGGCAAGCGGTGGGTGGGCCTCCTCACCGGGGTCACCGGGGTCGTGGTGCTCTTCCAACCCTGGGAGTTCGACTGGGGTGAGCCCGAGGTGGCCGTCGGCCATGCCCTGCTGCTGCTGGCGGCGATCACCAACGCCGCCACCGCGGTGCACATCAGGGGACACCGCTGGACGATCAAGCCCCTGGAGGCGATGCCGTGGCAGCTGGTCGGGGCGCTGATCCCGATGACGGTGATCGCGCTGATCGTGGACGGGATCCCCGAGATCGACTGGACCGCACAGCTGGCCGCCATCGTCGCCTACCAGGGTGCTTTGGCGACCGGTACCGCGTTCTGGGCGCTGATCGTCGTGCTGCGCAACCTCGATGCCGTCTCCACGAATCTGACGCTGATGGCGGTGCCCGTCGTGGGGGTGCTGTCCTCGGCGGTGCTCCTCGACGAGGCGATCACCACCTCGCTGCTGATCGGGCTGGTGCTGGTGATCGCCGGTGTGGCCATCAACCTCCTCTCCGACCGGACACCTACCATTTCCCCAGCTGAGGAGGAGACCTCGTGAAGGCCGTGCAAGTGACCGCCCCCGGAGCGATCGCCATCGCCGACATCCCGCAACCGGAGGGCGGGGCGGACGCCGTGCTCAGGGTCGATCAGGTCGGGATCTGCGGCACGGACGTCAAGATCCTCGAGGGCAAGATCCCGGTTCCCTACCCCGTGGTGGCCGGCCACGAGATGCTGGGCGAGGTGGTGCAACCGGCCGAGGGGTTCCCGTACGCGGCGGGAGACCGCGTGCTCGTCGACCCCGGCGTTTCCTGTGGCTGGTGTGACCTGTGCATGGCCGGGCGACCGAACATCTGTCGCAACGGCGGCCTCCTCGGTCGAGAGCTCGATGGGGTCTTTACCGAGTACGTCGTCGTGCCGGGCAGCCGGCTCATCCCCGTCCCCAACTCCATCTCGGACAAGGCCGGTGGACTGCTCCAGGTGTTGGGGACCTGCGTCCACGCCGTCAAGGTCCTTCGGCCGTTCCCGGGCCGGGTGGCGGCCGTCCTCGGGCTCGGAGTCGCCGGTCAGTTGATCAGCCAGCTGCTCCGGCTGCAGGGCTACACCGTGGTCGGGATCACCCGCTCGGAGTGGAAGCGCGAGCTCGCCCAGAGCCTCGGGGCGGCTGCGACCGCCGAGCCGGCCGGGGCCGCCGAGCTCCTCGACGACATCACCTCGGGGCTGGGGCCGGACCTGGTGGTCGAGGCGGTGGGCACCGAGGCCACCCTCGCCCAGGCGATCGACCTGTCCTCCATCGGGGGAGAGGTGCTCGTGTTCGGAACCCTCACCGGCGGCGGAGAGGGCCTGCCCTACTACCAGCTCTATTACAAGGAGCTGACGCTCCACAATCCGAGGGCGGCGCTCGTCGGCGACTATGCCGACGGGGTGCAGCTCACCGCAGCCGGGTCGCTCCAGTTGGAGCCGCTGGTGACCCATGTGCTCGAGCTGGAGCAGGCCGAGGAGGCCTTCGACCTGGTCCACGACTCGTCATCGCTCAAGGTGCTGATGGAGGTCGGCTGACCGAGTCGCGCC
>CAYQZO010000431.1:1773-2140 GCA_964421925.1 uncultured Acidimicrobiaceae bacterium | reverse complement strand
GGTGCCGGCGGGGGCCGGCACGTCCCCGGAGGCCTGGGCAGCGGTCCAGGTCGCCCCGTCGAAGTAGTCGACGATGCCCACCTTGATCCCGGCCCCCCGGTGCCCGGCGTCGTGCCACGCCGCCGCATTGGTAGCGATGACATGGACATCGTCGGCGGCCAACGGGATTGCCGCCGGATCCACCGGCCCCGGCACCAGATCGACGCGCAGCGGCGTGCGTACCTGAACGACATCGGGGCGCCGACCGAGGCCGGGAATCACAGCCGCCGGGATGCGGACGAGGAGCACGCCCGGGGATGCGCCGAGCACCTCGCCGTCGAGGCGATCGATGGCGTCGCGGATGGCCTCGTCCCGGCTGGGCTCGTGG
>CAYQZO010000431.1:0-1763 GCA_964421925.1 uncultured Acidimicrobiaceae bacterium | reverse complement strand
TCTCGACGCGAACCTCATCGCCGGCCCCCTGGAAGCCCGAAAACGGCTCGGCGAAGCCGGCCCGCCGGGTCGGGATGGCCTCGACATCGATCTGGTCTTCGCTGAGTGGCCCGTCAGAAGCCGAGGCACCGCCAGAGGCCGCCAGCGTCAGGGTTCCAAGGAGCAGGCTCAGCAGGACCGCAGCCACCTTGCGCCCCGACACATTTTCCTCCCGTTGGGCCCCCAACAAACACCTCGACGGGAGCATGATCGGCCTGCAGGAGCTCCGCACCCTACGGCACGAGCGGGCCGACGGCGAGATCACGGCTCTGATTCGCCGCTTGCTAGGGTCCCTCGATGCACGAAGCCGTCCAGCGCCGCACGATCTCGGCCCTCATGGCGTCGAGCGCCTTCGGTTACGCCGCGTTCGTCGCCGTGCTGGCCGTGGTCGGCCTTCTCACCTCCGAGATCGTGGGCAACGACAGCCTGGCCGGCATCCCGCAGGCGGCGGCGATCCTCGGCGCCGCCGCGGCGGCCACGCCGCTGGCGCTCCGCTCGAGACGCCAGGGCAGGAGGCGGGGACTCTGGCTCGGCTATGCGATCGCGGTGATCGGCGGCGCAATTGCCCTGGTCGGCGGTCAGCTAGCGGTCTTCTGGATCCTCGCCCTCGGCATGGCGCTCTTCGGCGCCGGGAACGCGGCGAACCTCCAGAGCCGATTCGCCGCAGCCGACCTAGCCCCGGAACAAGGACGCGCCCGGGCGATCAGCATGGTGGTCTGGGTGGGCACGATCGGGGCGGTGCTCGGGTCGCCGGCCGCCCTGTGGGCGAATCGGATCGGCACGGAACAAGGGATGGCCGAATGGGTGAGCCCGATGCTCCTCGGGGTCGCAGGCTTCGCCGTGGCCGGCGCCGTCATCGCCCTGTTCCTCCGCCCAGACCCCCTCGCGCTGGCGGGAGGCGTGGACCCGGATGCCCCCCGGCAGAATCCGCTGCGCGGGGCGTGGCACTCGTGGCGGGCGGTCTGGCCCAACCCGCAGGCGCGGCTGGCGATCTTCGCCATGGCGGTGAGCCAGATGGCGATGGTCGCGGTCATGGCGATGACCCCCCTGTACATGAAGGACCACGGCCATGCCGAGCTCTCCACCCTCGTCATCGCCGTCCACGTCTTCGGGATGTTCGGTCTGGCCCCGATCATCGGCCGGTGGGCCGACCGCTTCGGCCGAATCAGAACGCTCCGCTGGGGAGCGGTGATCCTCGGAACCGGGACGGTGTCTGCGGTGGTGGCCGGCTATGTGACCGGCCTGCTGTTTCTCGGGCTGTTCCTCCTCGGTCTCGGATGGAGCTTCTCGCTCATCTCCGGTTCGGCGCTGCTCACCGAGTGCCTCCCGCTTGAAGAACGGGTCGGAGCCCAGGGGCTCGCCGATGTGACGGTGAGCCTTTTTGGTGCCTCGGCGGCCCTCTTCTCCGGGTTCGTCAAGGAGGCGGTGGGCTTCCATTGGCTGGCGAACTTCGCCACCTTCGCCGCGCTCTCGATCCTGCTCGCCGCCATCGCCATCGAACGTTCCCGGGTGCGCGTCGCCGCCTGAGGTCGGGGCCACGTCGGCCCGCAGAGTGCGGAATCCGCCGATCGGCCCTGGCGACACGGCCGGAATCGGCGTACCAAGATGTGGTAACACGACCGGCAGCGACACCGGAGGAGGCGTCCATGACCACCGAACAACAGCCCTATGCAGCCCGCCTGGAGATCGACTACCCGGAGGAACTCGACCGAGCCACCACCTTC
>CAYQZO010000430.1:0-2142 GCA_964421925.1 uncultured Acidimicrobiaceae bacterium | reverse complement strand
GATCGATGACACCGACGAAGCGCAGGACTTCGCCCCGGGCCCGGCTCTCGTCGACCATGCGCAGCATCTCGTCGTCGTGGTCCCCCAGCTGGACGAGGAAGTCGTCCTGGGTCCCCGCCTCGAGGCCGGCGGGCACCAGCCCCTCGACCTCGACATCGGGCAGCTCGACGTCGAGGCCCATCTCCCTGGCCAGGATCACCACCTTCCTGGCGACGTCCATCCCCGAGAGGTCCTCCCTCGGATCCGGCTCGGTGTAGCCCTCGGCCGTGGCGTCGGCGACGATCTGGGAGAACGGGACGGATCCATCGAAGCTGTTGAACAGGTAGGACAGCGTCCCCGAGAAGATCCCCTCGATACGGCGGATCTCGTCACCGGTCTGCACCAGGTCGCGTAGCGTCTGGACGATGGGAAGCGCGGCGCCGACGGTGGTCTCGTAGAAGTAATGGGCGTCGGCGCGCCGGGCGCTCCGCTGCAGATCCCGGTAGTAGTCGAGGGACCCGGTGCTCGCCTTCTTGTTCGGGGTAATGACGTGGATGCCCTGGGACAGCCAGTCGACGTAGCGCATCGCCACCTCGTCGCTCGCGGTGCAGTCGATGATGACGGCATGGGGGACGGTCTCGGTGTGGACGTACTCGTCGAGCCGGTCCAGGTCGGCTGGAATGGTGTTGGCGTCGGGGTCGATGAGGCGCGACCGCCAGTCGTCGAGCTCGATGCGGTGCTCGTCGAGGGCCATGGTCTTGCTGTCGGAGATGGCCCGGACCCTGAGATCGATCCCGAACTCCTCCCGCAGCCAGTCGTGCCGCCTGGCGATCTGGTCGAGCAGGGCCGATCCGACGTGACCGGGCCCGATCAGACCGATCGACAGCGTCTGCTTGGAGAGGTAGAAGCCGGCGTGGGCCGCCCGCAGCGCCCGGGTGGCGTCGGCGGTGTCGATGACGACGGAGATGTTTCGCTCCGAGGAGCCCTGGGCGATCGCCTTCACGTTGACCCCGGCCCTGGCGAGCGCCCCGAAGAAATTGGCGGCGATGCCCGGGGTCCCGGCCATGCCGTCGCCCACCACCGCCAGGATGGTGCAGTTCGCGGTGATCTCCGGCTTCTGGATTTGCCCGTACCGCGTCTCCGGCTCGAAGGCCTGCTCGATCGCCCGACTGGCCGCTTCGGCCTCGGATTCGAGGGTGGCGAAACAGATCGAGTGCTCCGAGCTCCCCTGGGAGATCATGACCACCGAGACGCCCGCCTGCCGGAGGGCACCGAACAGACGCTCCGAGATGCCCGGCACGCCGATCATCGCCGTTCCCTCGAGGTTGACCAGGGCCATGTCGCCGATCGAGGCGAACCCCTTGACCGGCGAGGTCGGCGTGGTGCCGACGTGGATGCGGGTCCCCGCGGCCGAAGGATTGAAGCTGTTCCTGATGTAGATCGGGATCTCGGCCTCGATGGCGGGGCCCATCGTTGCGGGGTGGATCACCTTGGCACCGAAGTAGGCGAGCTCGATCGCCTCGTCGAAGGACAGATCCTCGAGGACCTGGGTCTGCGGAACCAGGCGAGGGTCGGCGCTGAGCACCCCGTCGACGTCGGTCCAGATCACGATCTCGGCGGCGCCGAGCAGAGAGGCGAAGATCGATGCCGTGTAGTCGCTGCCGTTGCGCCCGAGCGTCGTGGGGGCACCGGCCGGGTCGGAAGCGATGAAGCCGGTGATCACGACCGTCGCCGCGTCGTTGGCTAGCAACCACGCCTCGAGCCTCTCCCGTGAGAGCTGCCAATCGACGGCCGGCATGAGCTCGCCGGGGCGCACTACCAGCACCTCGCGGGCGTCCAGCCAGGTGGCGTCGATCCCCCGGCTTTGGAGATAGGCGGCGAGCAGGCGGGCCGACCACACTTCGCCGAAGCCGGCGACGGTGCCGACGGCGCTCTCCGAGACGCGGCGCATGACCCACGAGGCCCGAAGCACGTCCTTGATGTCGACCCAGTCCTTCTCGATCTGCGCAACCAGCTCGTGGTTTCCCGCCATCAGCTCGTCGGCCAGGGCGATCTGCCCGTCACGCAGCCGATCGGCCAGCTCCTCGTAGAGCGGGTCACGGCTCCCCGCCCGCTCCACGACGTCGATGAGCCCGTCGGTCATCCCGGCCATCGCCGACACGA
>CAYQZO010000429.1:0-2146 GCA_964421925.1 uncultured Acidimicrobiaceae bacterium | reverse complement strand
GCCGACGACGCCGACGCCGTCGACGGCATCTCGGCCTTCGAGGTCGACCTCAGTACCCCCGACGACGGCCCGATGCGGGTGCTCGACGTCGGCGACTTCAGGATCACCCTGAGCTGTCCTTCCGGGAGCCAGAGCCTGACGGCCAATTCCGACATCAGCGGGCTCGCCGGCGGCAGCGCAGGTGCGACGATGATCAACGAACTGGGGAATATCCTGGTCGACTTCAGCGACGTCTTCAAGACAGCGGGCGGCGACCCGAGCGTGACCCTGGACGGCGGGGGCCCGCGCGGGGTCGGCACCCTGGTCGTGAGACGCGTCAGCGGGCTCGTCTTGATTGGGGGGACGCCGACGACAACGAACTACACGCTCAACTACCGCTACCAGGAGGACAGCGGCGTTTGCTCGATCAACGGGAACGGGTTGATCAGCTAGGGCCACACCGAGCGTGATCGGGAGGCGGCGGGAGTCGGCCGAGGCTCCCGCCTCTCCTTTGCCCACGAGGGCAGCGGGCCATCGCTACCACCGCCACCGCGGCAGGCCCCCGCTCGGGCGGCCAGGGGCGCCAGCCCTCGTTGCACGCCATCGGGTCCTCGCAGAGCGAGGCGAGAGAAGCGTTTGGCCCGCCAGCCTAGCCGTCGGCTCGACTTCGAGGCCCGCTAGCCCTCGACGAGCATCAGGATCGTCTCGGGGCGAACCCCGTCGTGCTTCATCGCCTCCGCTGCCTCCTCGCTCTGCAGCGCCGCCTGGAGCGTGTCCAGGTCGGGCGTCTCGATCAGCACGCCGACCCTGTTCGATCCCTCCGGGTCGCGGAAGGTTCGAACCGACATCCCGTGCGAATCGAAGAACTCGCCACGCTTCGACGAAGCAAGCCATCGATCGACGTCTTCGACCTCGTGATAGGCAAGTACGGTCTGCATCGTTTCTCCTCTCCACACGGCGTCGCCGTAAGATCCGGGTGTCTGAGCACCCCGCACGGTAGTCGCTCTGCCTGGGCAGCGACCATCGGCGGGGACCGCTGAGTCCGGGCTAGCGCTCAGCACAGGGGTCTGCGGGGACAGGTCGGCTTGCGCCTGCCCCCTCGCGGTGGGACCCTTGGGGGCGACAGCGGGGCCGGGGAGGCCCTCGCGCAAAGACGGGAGGTATCGAGTCCTCTGCACGCAAGCGGCCCTCGAACGCGATGGTGGTGGCGCTTACGGGTGCGCTGTTGGCGCTCGCGGCGCTGGTGCTCTCGCTGACCGGGGTTGCGACCGGGCTGCCGGGCAAGAACCGGATCGACCGCAACGACCTGCGCAAGCGGGTCGTGAGGGGGATCAACGTCCAGAAGAACGCCATCCGTCGCTTCCAACTGGCGCCGAGCTCGGTCGGGGGCCTCCACGTAAGAGAGAACACCCTTGGCCAAGTGCCGAACGCAAAGACCGTGGACGGCCACGAGATCCACAACACAGGCCGAGTGGTGGTGAACGACGCGATCCCCGGCGACAACGACACAACGGTCGTCGAGCTGTTCACCGCGGGGACGTTCACGATTCGCGGCCACTGCGCGGAGGACCGGAACGGGACAGGCACGGACGGGGCGTACGCGATCGTTTCCGGTCCGCCCGGCACGTCCTTCGTCGGCCGACTCTCCGACGGGACCGCGGTCGCCACTCCTGACTCGACGTTCGGAAGCCTCACCATCTCCGCCGTCGACACGGGCAGCGAGGTCCGGGGCGGCCACGTCACCGCCGTCGCCCCGAACGGCGACGTCCTGAGCATCAGCACCTCCGCCGAGGTCGGGGACCCCGTAGGGGGCTGCGTCTTCGGCGTCACGGCCGTCGGCCCGTAGGGAGCGCGCTACCGCGCAGCGGGCCAAACGACTGAGCGGGCGGGGATCGGCCGAGGCTCCCGCCTGACCCGAGCGATTCGTAGACCCGGCTCAGCCCTCGCCATGACCAGGCGGCGGGCGAACCGCCCCCTGCGCCCAGCGGGCCTAACCCCAATCCTCGCGCCAGATCTCGGACAGAATTCGACGCCGCTGAGAATCCGGTGCGCCTTCTGGGTTGCGATTGGCTTCGGCGATAGCGTCCGGGCCGGGGGCGGCAGCGCCGACGAGTTCGGCATCCTCGACCACCTCGGCGCGGACCAGCTTCTTTCGTGGCGGCACCAT
>CAYQZO010000428.1:0-2147 GCA_964421925.1 uncultured Acidimicrobiaceae bacterium | reverse complement strand
GGGGGTCGGGGTCATCCACGTGCTGGTCGCCGACGCGGCGAGCGCCCTCGACGCCTTCGCCGTGGCCGGTCTCACCGTCGCCGGCGAACGCGAGGTCCTGGTGGTCGACATCGAGGATCGCCCGGGCGAGATGGGCTCCCTGGCGAGGCGCTTCGCCGATGCCGGGGTCAACGTCGATCTGCTCTATCTCGCCACCAATACGCGCGCCGTCATCGGGGTCGACGACCTCGATGCGGCCAAGATGGCGCTGTAGCTCAGGCGCCGAGCTCCTCGCCGACCAACCGGGCTACCAGGGTGCCGTCGAGCTCTGCCCCGGACTGCATGACCGCGCCGATGACGCGGCCCTTCATCTTCGGGTCGTCGGCGCCCAGCTCGGCGATCGTCTGCTGCACCAGGGCGCGGGTGTCTTCCTCGGATAGCGACTCCGGCAGAAACCGGGACAGGTACTCGATCTCGAACCCGAGCGCCTCGGCTTGATCCTTCCCGCGCTCACCGAGCGCCTCGTACTCGGCCCGTGCCTTGTCCATCTTCTTCACATACGAGGCGATCGTTGCCCGGTAAAGGTCGTCGTCGATCTCGCCCTTGAACCCCGGTGCGCTCTTCGCCACCGCCACCTCGGATTCGATCTGGCGGACCACGTTCACCGTCGCCTTGTCCCCGCTCTTCATGGCGGCGACTCGGTCCTCTGTCAGCTGCTCTTGAATGCTCATCTGCCACCTGCCGACACGTTGTCGGAAAGCACTTGCCTCCCTGCGCTGTCGGGGCGTACACTATTGGGAAGCCGGGTGAAAGCCCGGTTAAACATGGGGGGACCATGTGAAAGCATTCACATTCACAAGTTGGCTAGACGAACCTCGAGGAGAAACCGACGTGCTGACCATCACCGACTGGCGCGAGCTCGGCGCCTGTCGCGACTCCGACCCTGACCTCTTCTTCCCCATCGGGACCACCGGCATCGCCGCCACCCAGATCCGCCAGGCGGTTGCCATCTGCTCCGCATGCTCCATCCAGGAGGAATGCCTTCAGTACGCGCTGGAGACCAATCAGGAGGCCGGCATCTGGGGCGGCTATCCCGAGGACGACCGGCGCCGATTGCGCAAGCGCTGGCTCGCCGAGCGCCGGAAGCGCCGCCAGGCAGCCAGCTGATCGACCCCCGGCTGCCGCCCGAGCCGTGGGTCGGCCGCGACGACCTCAGTCACCCTCGGCGCTGAAGCCGACGTCGCGCCGGCGCGCCGACTCGACCTCGATGAACCCGACCTTGTCGAGGACGATGCCGTGGGCGTGGCCCTTGGCGTCGAGGATCCAGTACAGCTCGGCGCCCGATGCGACGGCCTCTTCGAACTCCTTGGCGACATCGTGGCCGGGCTCGACCTCGATCTCGAGTGCGCGAGCCGACATGATCCCAAAGCGCACGGTGACGGTCTCGAGGTCCATATCTCCCATCCTCTGATGACGTCTACGTGATGACCAGCTCGGGGTGCGTGCGAAGCCTAGGCCCCCGTGCGATGAGCTGAGTCGCCACCAGATCGAAGGCGGCGGCCGCCTCGCCGTCGGGATCGGCGGCCACGGCCGGGCTCCCGGCGTCTGCTCCCTCGCGTAGCGCCGTCTCCAGCGGGATCTGTCCCAGCAGGTCGACGTCGAGCTTGTCGGCGAGCTGCTGTCCTCCACCCTCACCGAAGATGGGGTAGCGGGTGCCGTCGTCGCCGGTGAACCAAGACATGTTCTCGATGACCCCGAGCACGTGCTGGTTCACCTTCTCTGCCATCAGCCCCGCCCGCGCCGCGACCCGTTCCGCCGTCGGCTGCGGGGTGGTCACGACGATGGTCTCGGCGTTGGGAAGGAACTGGCTCAGCGAGATGGCCACATCGCCGGTCCCCGGTGGCATGTCGATGAGTAGGAAGTCGAGATCGTCCCAGTGGACGTCGACGAGGAACTGCTCGATGGCCTTGTGCAGCATGGGCCCACGCCAGATGACGGGTTGATCGTCACCGACGAAGTAGTCCATCGACATGACGGCGACCCCGTGTGCCTCGGGAGGCAGCATGACATCGTTGAGGACGACGGGCTGGCGATCGATACCGAGCATCTTCGGGATCGAGAAGCCCCAGACGTCGGCATCCATGAGCCCGACCCGCTTGCCCTGTCGG
>CAYQZO010000427.1:0-2150 GCA_964421925.1 uncultured Acidimicrobiaceae bacterium | reverse complement strand
AGCAACCACAACGAGTGGCAAAACGGCGAGGAGTGGAGTAGACTGAACCCGCTGGCGCCGGGGGGCGCTGCGACGGGCGATGGAAGGGGTCGCCAATGCTGTCTTGGGGGAGTCCGTCTGGGCGCGGACTCGACGTGGTGAAAAACTGGAAGGCTCGTCGACTGGACGAGCGGGGAGCGTCGGCGCTCGAACTGGCGATCGCGCTCCCTATCCTGTTGATGCTCCTGTTTGGGACCGTCACGGTCGGGGTTGCTTTCTTCAACAAGATCTCGCTCAATGGCGCCGCTCGGGAAGCCGGCCGGTTCGGTGCGACCTACCCCGAAGAGGATGCCGCATCTCCCGACGCTTGGTACGTCGATGTGGCCAAAGTTGCGCAAACCGCGGCGACGGGCGCGCTCGGCGAAGAGGCCGCGGGACGAAGCATCTGCGTGGCGCGGGGCACCGAGGGTGGCACGGTACGGCGTTACGTGGTTGGGACATCAATCCCGATCGGAGCCGGAACCTATGCCGATGCATGGTGTCCGGGAGGCCCGCCGAGCCTGCCTGCGGGAACCGAGCACGAGGTAGTTCAGATCGTTGTCGAGCGGGATGACAACATCCAAGCGGTCATCTACAGCCAGACGGTTCACCTGACCTCGTACGCGACGACCCGTTTCGAGCGATGATCCGACACCGGCTGCATCGGGTCGGCGGCGAGGAGCGGGGTGCCGTGCTCATCCTGTTCGCTCTCCTCATCGCAGCTCTGTTGGTCACTGTCGGTCTCGTTCTCGACATCGCCGCGGTACGCATGCTGCGAGCCGACCATCAGTCGATCAGCGATGCCGCCGCCGCGGCGGGGGCGCTCACCGCGGCCGAGACCCGTGTTCCCCGGGACGTTTGCGACGTGGCGAAGGCGTACGTCGAGATCAACGCAAGCGAGATCGGAGCCCTCAGCGGGATCGACTGCTCGGCGTGGTCGGCGGCGACCTGCGTTCCGACCGAAGTCGCGACCGCCACGGATACGCAAAACGGCGTCACGGTGCGGATCACCTATCCGGTGACCGACGGCAGCCCGCTGATGAGCTCGAGTGCGGTCGGCGCAGTCTCCCAGCCGACTTCCCTGGCAGACGGCGATGACCCGTGCGAGCGGGTCGCCGTCGAAGTCTCCTCCACGTGGAACACCACCTTCGGCCGGCTCGCCGGGGTTGACTCCATCGATGCCCACGTCCATACCGTGGCGCGGGCGGAGCGTCCCGCCGGCCAGGACGTTCCCATCAACCTGCTCGTACTCGACCGCACCGGGTGCCAGTCGCTGCTTGGGGCAGGGAACGGAGGGATTCTGGTTGCCCCGGTGTACAACCCCGACGTCGATGGTGACCCGAGCAACGGCAACCAACCCGGATTGGAACCCGGGGTGGCTGCTTCCGACTCCGACGCCAGCTCGGGATGCTCCGGGGTCATCGACCTCGATGGCTCCAATCCCATGATCCAGGCCGACGGGCCCGCCGGGTGCAGCCAGCAGCTGGGGAGCGACTACACGTTCAGTGGCCTCGCCGCCGGCGCCGGGTGTGGGTATATCCAGACCCTCGCTCCCGGGACCCCCGGGTGCAACCTGCCGGCGTGCAGCGC
This sequence comes from uncultured Acidimicrobiaceae bacterium, assembly GCA_964421925.1. Taxonomy (GTDB): domain Bacteria; phylum Actinomycetota; class Acidimicrobiia; order Spongiisociales; family UBA5794; genus JACZST01. The sequence goes on along the minus strand of CAYQZO010000427.1, from coordinate 542 downwards.
GGGGGGTGGCGGGCAAACGCCGCTGCCGGATCCGACGGCGTTGCCCGCCCGGCTGACCCGGGCGCCCGTCGACCACCGCTTCAACTGCAGAAGCGATTACACCACGATCGGCGCCGCAATCGGCTGGGCCACCGACCCGCTCACCGCCGCCAACCAGCAGGACATCCCGCCGTGCCCCGACGCCGCGACCGAAGACCCACACGTTCACGACCTGATCAGATTCGTCGGCGCGAGCGGTGAACCTTCGGGATTTCAGACGTGGACCGACGCCAGCTATCCTTGCACTATTGGCGCGGGGAGCCCCCCCCTGGTGATCCCCGCCGGGAATTGGCGGGTGAACTGCTCACAGTTGGGGATCAACTCGACGGTGATCTTCACCGGCGGCAATGTCGTGTTCGACGGCGAAGTGAACATCCAATCAGGTGGAACACTGGCCATCAACACCCGGGCGCCCGTGCCCACCGATCCAACCACCTACGGACCCGAGGATCCGAAAGCTTGGGTGTTCCTTCGTGACGGTGAGCTGAGGAAGGCTGGGCAGG
>CAYQZO010000426.1:0-2158 GCA_964421925.1 uncultured Acidimicrobiaceae bacterium | reverse complement strand
ATGGCAAGCGGTGCGGCGGTGAAGGCCTGGAGCGGGGACGCAAGCGGCTCGCTGATGGTGTCGTTGGAAAGATCAGGCCGTTCCGGGTTCGCCGACTCATCGCCGGCGGCGGGCACCGCGCCGATGAGCATCGCGGAAACGAGGAACACGCTGGCGAGAGCCAGCTTGCGGTTTGAGATGGCTGACCTCCACCTCTATGCGGGGGCGCAAGACCTTAACGGGGTAAACGTCTCAAGTGACATCGGCATGCATCCGAGGTTTCTGTACCGACACGGTCCTGTTCGCCGGTGGTTTGCGATCTCCTCACATCCCGCCATACTGATTGCGGTAGGGGCTGGTAGGGGGCTGGTGGTGTATTTGGCCATGGCACAACGAAGTCCCAAAGCAATCGGCAGGCTGATCGCCCTAGTCGCGGTCGTCCTGGCCGTCGTGGTCGTCGTTCTGGTCGGTCCCTCCTCCCGTTCCCGTCAACCGCACGCCGTCGCCTTCGAGATCCCGGTTGTGTCTGCGCTTGCCGCAAGCGATCCGGAGCCGATCTACGAAACCGAGCCCATCGAGGCCGCCTTCACCATGGTCGGGTTCGCCTGGGATGGCCCCGCACCCGAGCGGGTCTGGTTCCGGCTCGAAAAGGACGGAGTGTGGGGGGAGTGGGAGGACATCGGCCTCGACCTCGAGCATTCCCCGGACCCGGGTACCGCCGAGTACGAGAACCAGCGCTATGCGACCGAGCCGGTGTACACCGGACCCCATGACGGGGTGCAATTCCGGTTCTCCGGCACCCAACCGGCCAACGGGCGCGCCGCACTGGTCGACACCACTTCGCCCACCCAGCCCTTCCTCGAGCAAATCGTGGACCGGTTCACGACTCCGGAAGCCGACGCCGCTCCCGTTCAGCCGCTGATCAGGCCTCGCAGCGACTGGGATCCGGCCAACCAGTGCCCGCCCCGGCGCCTCCCCGAGGTGGTGCAGGTGACGATGGTCATCGTCCACCACGCCGGCAGCACCAATTACTCCCAATCGCAGGTGCCGAGCATCATCCTCGGGATCTGCCTGTACCACCGCAACAGCCGGGGCTGGGACGACATCGCCTACAACTACCTGGTGGACCGCTACGGCGGGATCTGGGAGGGACGGGCCGGTGGCATCGACAAGGGCATCCGGGGTGGCCACACCATGGGGTTCAGCGGCTACTCGACCGGGATCGCCCTCATCGGAAACTTCACGTCGGTGGCCCCCACTTCCGCCCAGCGCAGCGCCCTCGAGGATCTGCTCACCTGGAAGCTGGCCCTGCACAACCTGGACCCAAAAGGCACCGCCACCGTGGTCTCCAAGGGATCGCGCATCTGGCCCGAGGGCCAGACGGTGACCTTCAACGTCATCTCCGGGCACCGCGACGCCCAGTCCACCGCTTGCCCCGGCAACATGTGTTATCCGTTGCTGCCCACCTTCCGCACCAACGTCGCCGCCCGCTGGCAGCCGCTCCCCGCCGACTACTACGCACTCCCCGTCTCGGGCCGGTTCACCGGCAATAGCGTCCCCGACGGTGCTGCCTATCGGAAGTCGGACGGGACGTGGTGGGTCACCGACGGCGACACCGGGTCGAGCTCCTCCTGGTACAACGGCCCGGACGGGGTCAGCTGGGACGACGCCATCGCCGTCGATCTCAACGGGAACGGGACCGCCTCCATCGTGGTCCGCTCCGGCACGACCGTCGAAACCTTCACCAAGTCGGGTTCGTCCTTCACCAAGAGCAGCCTCGGCTCGCTGCCGTCGGCGACCTGGCGGGACCCGCTGCTCTGCGACCTCGCCGGTGACGGCGACCAGGAGGCGATCTTCGTCAGCACGAGCGGACGGGTCGAGGTGGCACAGAACGGGTCGGTGAGCAGCTTCGGGCATATCGGCAACAACAGCATCCCCCTCGTTGGCGACTTCAACGGCGACGGCCGTGACGACGTCGCCGGCTTCGGCGGCGACGGGCGTGTTGCGGTCGCCACCTACAACGGCAGCTCGCTGAATACCGCCACCCAATGGATCGACATCACCCCCAACAGCGACTGGCAGTACGCCCTGGCCGGTGACTTCGAGGGCGACGGTGACCACGACGCCGCCGCCTTCCACAGGGGCACCGGGACCTGGCATTATCTCCTCTCCACCGGGA
>CAYQZO010000425.1:0-2165 GCA_964421925.1 uncultured Acidimicrobiaceae bacterium | reverse complement strand
GCAGGCGGGCGAGGTTCTGGTCGACATTGTCGACCATCGCCGCGTAGACCTCCATGTACCGGGCGAACAGCGCCCGCTCCTTGTCGCTGTGATCCGACCAGGCGTCGACCTCGTAGCCGGTCTCGTGGTTGCGAGGGGGGAGCGGGGTCCCGGCCGGGAAGAGGCCGAGCTCCTGCTGGCGGGCGAAGCGCTCGGCCCGCACGACGTCCCACCCGACGTCGTAGCGGCCCCGGTGACGGGCGATGTCCGACGCCTTGGCGTGCAGCGGTCCGTGCACGGCACCGTGGGCGAGGTAGACGAAGAAGGGCCGCGCCGCGTCGTGGGCGCGCAACTCCTTCAGGTACCGGATGGCCTGGTCGGTGATGTCGTCGGTGAAGTAGTAGCCGTCGGGGTACTCGTCGACGTCCACCGGCGAGTTGTCCCGCACCAGCTGGTGCGGCTGGTGGAGGTTCGTCCAGCCCTCGAGGATGCCGTAGAAGCGCTCGTAGCCGTGCGCCAGCGGCCACGAGCCACGGGGGGCGCCACCGTGCATGGCGTTGTCCCGCGTGAGGTGCCACTTGCCGACGGCGTAGGTGGCGTAGCCGGCGGCACGCAGCGCCTCCGGGAGGGTCTCGACCGACGGGTCGATCTCCATCGTCCAGCCCGGGAAGCCGGGATCGAAGTTGGCCACCCCGGCGAACCCCGCCCGGTGCGGGTTCAGCCCCGTCTGGACGGCGGCCCGGGCCGGCGAGCACAACGGCGCCGTGTGGTAGTTGGTGAAGCGCAGGCCGTCGCGGGCCAGCCGGTCGAGCGTCGGGGTGGGGATCTCGGACCCGTACGGTCCGATGTCGCCGAAGCCCATGTCGTCGAGCAGCACGAGGATCACGTTGGGGCTGCCGTCGGGAGGGCGCACGGCCGCCGGCCACCACGGCGTCGACTCCCGCACCGTCCGACCGATCACCCCGCCGAAGCCGGTCGCACCACCGGCAGCGGGACCACCGTCGCCGTTCGTCATACGTCGGCGAGCGTACGCACAGCCCCGCCCGGCGCGCGGCGCTGGTGCCGCTCAGCGGGACGACGGGATCCGGAGCCGGATCCGGTGCCGGTCACCGTCGCTGGAAGCGCTCGTCCCAGATCGTGGCCGCGGTCTTGCGGACGAGCGGCGCCACGCCGTGCAGGTCGATGCGATCGACCGGGCCCGTGACCGACACCGCGGCGATGGCCCGGCCGCTGTTGCGGAGCGGGGCGGCCACGCAGGCCAGTCCCTCGTAGGACTCCTGGTGGTCGAGCGCCAGCCCGCTCTCGGCGATGCGCTCCAGCTCGAGCTCGAGGTCCCGACGGTTGGTGAGGGTCTGCGCGGTGCGCTGGGGGAGGTCCTGGGCCAGGACCTCCGCCGCCGCCTCCTCGTCGAAGGCGAGCATGGCCTTCCCGAGGGCGGTGCAGTACGCCGGCTGCCGGCCGCCCTGGCGCGTGGGGAGGCGGAAGCTGCGCACCGGGATCCGCTCGAGGTACACGATCTCGGAGCGGTCCAGGATGGCCATCTGGACGGCGAGCCCCGTGGCGGTGGAGAGGGCGTGCAGGTGCGGGTGGGCCACGTCGGAGAGACGCCGGTGGCGCTGGGCGAGGCCGCCGATCTCGAAGAGCCGCATCCCGATCCGATAGCCGGAGATGTCCCGTTCGATCCAGCCGATCGTGGCCAGCTGGTCCACCATCCGGTGCACCGTCGACTTCGGGAGTCCGGTCCGCTCGGTCAGCTCGTGCAGCGTGAGCGGTCCGTCGAACCCGTCGAAGGCGCCGATGATGCAGTCGACACGTCCCAGCACCGAGCGGCGTGGCGCGGACGCCTCGTCGACCCGCTCGTGCTCGGACTGCGCACGGACCTGCTTCCGGGACACCTGGTCCTCCCCCCGGACGGCCACCGACTGGCCGCCGAGGCTACCACGAGGCCCTCGGAGCGCTGCGGTCGGAGCCCCGCCGGCCGCACCCTCGGACACGGGGGCCGTCCTCACCCCCACCGCCCTCCCGGCCGGGTCACGACCTGGTCGGCGCGCCACGGCCCTGCTCGGCGCTCAGCTCGAGGGCGATGTCGATGATCTGGTCCTCCTGGCCGCCGACGAGGCGTCGCTCGCCGCAGCGCAGGAGGATCTCGGCGCCGGAGACGTCGTAGCGGGCGGCGGCCCGGTAGG
>CAYQZO010000424.1:0-2169 GCA_964421925.1 uncultured Acidimicrobiaceae bacterium | reverse complement strand
TGGGCATCCCGGCGACGGGGAAGTCCATGAGCGTCAACGCGATTGACATCGTGCGCTTCGCAGGCGGCAAGGTCGTGGAGCACTGGGGCATCACGGACTCGGCTGCGATGATGGAGCAGCTGGGGGTGGCCGCGAGCTAGCGGCAGCGGCGATTGCGCCCCAGCGGGGCGCATCTGCGCGGGAGTAGTGGCCGCCGAAGGGCGGCGGGGTGGATTGGCTGGGCCAGCGAGGACGCATTCGACCGCGGGATGTGGCACGATGCGGGTGCCGCGCCCGCCCGCCCACCCCATCATCTTCCTCTAAGGGGGCTGCGCCCCTTAGAAACCCCGCGGGTTCGGCGTTTGTGGCTGCCGGGGGGCGGCGTTGTTCCCGTTTCGCGTGTGGTGTCCAGCCAGCGCCACCAGATCCTTCGCGAGGGGATGGGATTCTGTCGCAGGGGCGTTTTGGCCACTCAGGATGACAAGGGGTTAGACGTCGCGTTCGGAGGCACCGAGGGCGGCCTGGGCGGCGGCGAGGCGGGCGATGGGTATGCGCATCGGGGAGCAGGAGACGTAGGTGAGGCCAGCGCGGTGGCAGAAGTCGATGCTGCGAGGGTCGCCGCCGTGCTCGCCGCATAGGCCGAGCTGGAGGTCGGGGTTGGCGGCGCGGCCCTTCTCGACGGCAGTGCGGACGAGTTGGCCAACGCCGTTCTCGTCGAGGGTGGCGAACGGGTTGTCCGGCAGGATGCCGGTCTCGACGTAGTCGGCGAGGAACTTCTCTTCTGCGTCGTCGCGGCTGAAGCCGAAGGTCATCTGTGTGAGGTCGTTTGAGCCGAAGGAGAAGAACCGCACCTCAGGCGCGATCCTGTCAGCGGTGAGAGCAGCGCGGGGGAGCTCGATCATGGTGCCGAAGGGGATGGCGCGGCCGGCAACCTTCTCGAACTCCTCGGCGACGGCGACGAGGCGCGGGTTGAGCGCCTGCAGCTCGGTGGCGTCCATGACAAGCGGGATCATGACCTCCGGGTGCGGGTCCTTGCCCTCGTTGACGAGATCGATGGCGGCGCGGACGATGGCGCGAACCTGCATCTCGTAGACGGCGGGGAAGGTGAGGCCGAGACGGCAGCCACGGTGGCCCATCATGGGGTTCTGCTCCCTGAGGGCGTTGGCCTCGCGGAGCAGTTCTTCCTTTTCGGCGAGTTTCCTAGCGTCGCCGTTCGTGGCGCGGAGGACGGCCACTTCTTCGACCAGTTCTTCGAAGGGCGGGAGGAACTCGTGGAGGGGGGCGTCGAGGAGGCGGATGACGACGGGCTTGCCATCCATCGCCTCGAGGATGCCGCGGAAGTCGCCCTGCTGATACTCGGCGAGCCTGTCGAGGGCGGAGCGGAACTCGGTGGCGTCCTTGCCATTCGCGAGCTCGGATTCAGCGGCTCGCAGCTTCGATTCGATCTCGGTCTTGGCGTTACTGCGGGCTGTCTCGATCGCGTCCGTGAGCGAGGCGACCTCGCGCTCCAGCCTGTAGTACTGGGTCGCGTTGAGGAGCATCTGGCGAACGTGTGAGAGGCGCTCCGGCTGGAAGAACATGTGCTCCGTGCGGCAGAGGCCGATGCCCTGGGCGCCGAACTCGATCGCCTGTTTTGCGTCGGGAGGCGTGTCGGCGTTGGCACGGATGCCGAGGCGTCGCGCCTCGTCGGCCCATTCCAGGAGCTGCCTGAAGTGCTGGTTGGAGCCGACATCCGGGTCTACGGTGTCGATGTGGCCTGCGAAGACTTCGCCGGTGAAGCCGTCGACGCTGATCTCCTCGCCGGCCCTGATTACGGTGCCGTTGGCGGACATCTCGCCGCGCTCGGGGCTCACTGACACTTCACTGCAGCCGACGACGGCGGGCTTGCCGAGGCCGCGCGTGACGACGGCGGCGTGGCTGGTGATGCCGCCACGGCTGGTGAGGACAGCTGCGGAGCGGAGTATGCCGGGCATGTCGTCGGGGCTGGTCTCGGGGCGGACGAGGATGACGGGCTTGCCGTCGGATACGACCCTTGCGACGTCGTTCGACTCGAAGACGGCGACGCCGGTGGCGGCGCCGGGGGAGGCGTTGAGGCCGCGGCCGAGTAGGCGGTTGTCGTGCTCGGCGCTCTTCTTGGCATCCTCGTCGAATCGGGGAAGGAGGAGCTGGGTGAGGTCGTCGGCAGGGACG
>CAYQZO010000423.1:0-2179 GCA_964421925.1 uncultured Acidimicrobiaceae bacterium | reverse complement strand
AGTGACGACATGACACGCAGCATGATGAAACGCTTGTGGATCCCACTGATGGTGTTGGGAATGGCGCTCGCGCTTGCATTTCCCGCCGCAGCCGCTCCGAAGTTCTGCGACACGAACCCCGATCACCCGGCCTGCGGTGGCGGAGACCCCAATCCCGATCCGGACATCTGGACGTGCGCGGCGCGGGTGGACAACGGCGCCATCTGGGTACTGGGGAGTTGGGACGAGAACGCGAACGCGTATGTGACCGACCAGGCGACGACCGTGGACGTTCCGCTCTGCATCGACATCCGCCCGGAGCACTGGAACGTGACCGACTGGACGGTCAGCTGGACCGGTGAGGCGCGCAAGGACCCCAAGGGTCTGAAGCTCGTCTTCGAGGAGGAAGTCCACAAGGCTCCCGCCTACTGGCAGGCGGAGGTGTCGCCGACGGTTGCTGGCACCAGTTGGACCGACTCGATCGACGCCGAGCTGGATTTCAGTGGTGATAGCAATGGGATGGTCGAGCATCTCGCGTTCGTCGCCATGTCGCGCGCCGGAGACAGGTGGATCAGCATCAGCTTCACGGTCACGCCGCACCCATAGGAATCGGCAGGGCAAATCGGATCGCCAAGCGGTCGGTACCCTTCCTACCTCGCCGACGGGGACCGGAGATGCCCGGAGGATCCGACTACCAAGGGCCGCTGCACGCCCTCGAGCTCTACCGGGCGATGGTCGACGCCAGCGCTGCAGATACCGAGGTGAAGGGCGCCAAGAACCCCTACACGTCCCGCAACGGCCACATGTTCAGCTTCCTCGGTGCCGACGGGACCATGGCGCTGCGCCTGTCAGACGACGGTCAAGAGGAATTCCTGGCTGACTTCGACAGCGGCCCGGTCACCCAGTACGGCAGCGTGATGCGAGGCTACGTATCAGTCCCCGACGATCTCCTGGCGGACACCGGCAGCATCGCCACCTGGTTCGACCGCTCCTACGAGTGGATCGGCACCCTCCCACCCAAGGCCACGAAGAAGTCATAGCGGCACACCGGCCCACATGCTCCGCTTCGCCGCCCTCGGCGAGATGATCCGCTGAGGCGTCGTCCCCCTACAGCGGGATCTTCATCCCTTCGGTGCCCCCGATGGTATTGGGGAAGTGCTCGGTGGCTTCTTCCACGATGCCGTCGATGTCCTCGTCGGTGTGGTCCGGATCGTGGCTGGTCAGGATCAGCTCGCTCACCCCTGCTGCCTGTGCGTTCGCGACCGCGTGCTCCCATGTGCTGTGTCCCCACCCCACCCGCATGGGGTATTCCAGTGGCAGGTACTGGGCGTCGTGGATGAGCACGTCGGCGCCTCTGGCGAACTCGACGAGGCGAGCGTCGGTCTCGGGCTCGCTCTCATGATCGGTGGCGATGACCACAGAGCGGGTCGGACCGTCGATGCGGAAACCGGTGTTCCCCTGGGGGTGGAACAGCGAGATCGGGGAGATGGTGACGCTGCCAACCTCAACGGGTGCGGAAAAGTCGGCGAATTCGATCGTCGAGGCGGCCTCGGTGATGGCCGCAGGGAACCAGGGCTGGCCGATCACCCCGGCCAGCGTCTCCCGGGAGCCGCCGACCTCGGTGGCGTGGCCGTGGATGGTGAAGGTGTTGCCCGGGATCCACACCGGGGCGAACACCGGGATCCCCTGGATGTGGTCCCAGTGGTAATGGGTGAGCAGCACGGTGAAGTCGTGGTCCTGATCGCGGGTCAGGCTGTGCTCCACGTCGCGCAACCCCGTGCCGGCGTCGATGAGCACCCGGTGGGCGGGATCCTCGGCGATCTCGAAGCAGGTCGTGTTGCCGCCGTACTTGACGTACTCCATGCCGGACACTGCCATCGAGCCGCGGCCCCCGTGGATGATCAGCTGCGGCTCGTTCACCGCTACTCCGCGAGGCCCTGGGTCTCTTCGAGGCGGCGGGCGAGCTCACCCATCACCTGCACCGCGATGTCCGGCTTGGAGTTGACCAGCGCCCGGAAGTCCCACTTGGTGAGCCCGACCACCTCGGCGTCGCTGGTGGCAACGACGCTCGCGGTACGGGAGGTGTCGTCGCTCAACAAGGCGATCTCCCCGAAGTAATCCCCCGGGCCGTAGGTGGCGACGACCTTGCCGTCCTTGATGACCTCGGCGGAGCCGGAGCCGAGAACGTAGAACCCGATGG
>CAYQZO010000422.1:0-2184 GCA_964421925.1 uncultured Acidimicrobiaceae bacterium | reverse complement strand
GCACGAACCCTTCGACATTGCCCCGCAGGTGAAGGCCGTGTCCGCCCCAGTTGCCGGCGCTGAGGAGAGGGACCTCGATGGCATCCCACACGGGCGACCGCTCCCGGTGATAGTCGTCGTCGAGGGGGTGCGCCGCGATGTCGGCGCCCAGGTCGCACCGGTTGGCGGCGAGTTCGTCGTCGGTGAGCGTCTCGTCCCCACACACCAGGAGATCGTTGAAGGGACTCACCGGGCCGTTCTTCCCCAGGCCGTATTGGACCGTCTTGACCTGGATGTCGTACCAGTTCGCCCAGAAGGTGGAGAGGATCCCGCCGTGATAGGTCATGTCGCGATACCAGTCGGCGGCTCCTTCCCACACGCAGAGCGCCGCCAGGTGTGGGGGTTGCTGCGAGGCGACGTGCCACTGGTTGATGGCGTAGTAGGAGATGCCGTTCAGCCCCACCTTGCCCGAGCTCCACTCCTGGACACCGGCCCATTCGATGCAGTCGTACAGGTCCTTGGTCTCCCGGGCCGAGAAGTGGTCGATGTACCCGGGTGAGCGCCCACAGCCCCGGGAGTCGACCCGGACCACGGCATACCCGTCGGGCACCCACTTCTCGGGATCGACGACCTCCCAGTTCTGGTATCGGTTCGAGGACCCGGCGGCGACGTCCGGATGCTCCTCGGTCATGATGCGCCACTGGTCGGGATAACCCTCCTGGAACGGCAGGCCCTTGGCATACGTGCCGTAGCTGAGGATCACCGGGTAGGCACCTGGTTCGGGGGGGCTGAACACGTCGGCGCGCAATACCACTCCGTCGTCCATCTCGATGGGCACGTCCCAATCGACCTTCATGCCCGCCTCGATCTCAGACATTGACACCTCCTCGACTAGGCGACGGCCGCCAGGGCATCGGCCAGCGGCTGCACCCGGCCCACGTCGTAGGGCTCACGCATCGAGAAGATGGCGACGTCGACCCCGGCGTCCCCGTACGTCATCGCCTGCTCGGCGAGCTCCTTCGGATCGTCCTCCGGCGCCCAGAACACGTGCACCGAACGGCGGATCTCAGACGGGTCGCGACCCACGTCGGCGCAGTGGCCAAGCAACACATCGTTCAGCTCGAGCCAGGCCTCGGTCGACCCCGGGGCCAGTGCGTCCCAGTAGTCCGCCCAGCGGGCGACGGTGCGCAGCGTCCGCTTCTTCCCCCTGCCTCCGATCACGACCGGCGGCATCGGCTGCTGCGGCCCCTTCGGTTCGCAGCGGGCGTCGGCAAGCTGGTAGAAATCACCCTCGAAGGTCGTGGTCTCCTGGGTCAGCAGGCTGACGATGACCTCGACGCCCTCGTCGAAGCGATCCATGCGCTCGGTCATGGTCCCCAGCGGGATGCCGTAGGCCTTCGATTCGGGCTCGAACCATCCGGCTCCCAGCCCGAGGTCGAAGCGGCCGCCCGAGATGATGTCCAGGCTCGCCGCCATGTTTGCGGTCACCGCCGGATGCCGCTAGTGCATGACGTGCACCATGGTCCCGGCCCTGATCCGCTTCGTCGCCTGGGCGAGGGCGGCGAGGGTGGTAGCCCCTTCCAGACACCCCCCATCGTGGGGTGGTATCAGTGGATAGAAGTGGTCGAAGTTCCACGCCGACTCGAACACCTCCATGTCGTCGGCGGCTCGCCAGATGGCGAGGAGATCGCTCCACTCGGCGTGTTGTGGCGGGGTCTTGATCGAGAAGGCAACCATCGCATCGTCTCCTGGTCGATATAACGGTCGGCCACCACCCCCGCGGGCGGGCGCGGCCGGGTCCGCATCCTACGTCGGACGACTCGCCGGATAATCCGCCGGTCAGTCTTTCAGCGCGGCGGCGACGGCGACGACCTCGGCGGGCTCGGCTCTGACCCGGTGGTTGAGATCGACGAAGGCGAAGCGGATCACCCCGTCCACATCGATGACGTACGTCGCCGGGACCGGCAGCTCCCAGCGTTCGGAGCCGTTCATCCCGGCAACGTCCCGGTCGATCGTTCGGTAATACTCGACGAGCCCCGGCTCCATCTCGTAGACGAGGCCAAACCGCTTGGCGACCTGGTTGTCCTGATCGGACAGCACCGGATACGTGAGCCCGAGCTCTTCGATGACGTCGACCGCGACGTCGGGCGTGTTGGGCGAGATCGCTACCAGCGTTGCACCCGCCGCCTCGACCGCCGCCAACTC
>CAYQZO010000421.1:0-2184 GCA_964421925.1 uncultured Acidimicrobiaceae bacterium | reverse complement strand
ATTAGCCAGCTACCAGCTACCGGCTACCAGCTGCCAGCTACCAGAATCGGTCGTTCGTGTCTACGACCGTCTCTGAGGCGGTCCTACACACGAACGAACCGGAAACGAAGGGCTAGCAGACCCGGCGGACGGTGGGGTAGGGGTTGACCAGGGGGCCGCCGATCAGACCGAGCCCCAGGTGGAGGTGGGCGACGCTGGCGTTTCCGGAGGTCCCGACGTACCCGATGCGCTCACCCCGGGCCACGCGGTCGCCGTTGCTCAAACCGGCGGCGTACCCGGAGAGGTGGGCGTAGTAGTAGAAGTTGCCGTCGTCGGCCGTGATGTACACCTGGCGGCCGCCCGCCGAGTGCCAGTTGAGGCGAACCCGGCCCGTGTTCATCGCCACCAGCGGCGTCCCGTAGGCGGCGACCATGTCCACGCCCTTGTGCGTACGGCCCCCGGGTCGAGGATCGCCCCAGCTGTCGGTGAACCAGGTGGGCCCGGCCACCGGGCACACCACGCCGGCGGTCGCGTCGTCGGAGAGGCCCTTGCCCCCGCCGCTCTCCCGGCGCCGCCGCTCCTCGGCGAGGCGGCGCAGCTCGGCCTGATAGCGGGCGTAGGCGTCCTGATACTCGGACTTGGCCTTGCGGTAGATGGCATCTGCCTCTGCCTGGAGGGTGACCATCCGCTCGACGACCTCGGTCTGCTGCACCCGGAGAGCTTCCACTTCCACCGTGGTGTCGGCGAGCTCGAGGGTGAGCCGGTCGTTCTCCCGGTTCACCGCGGTGAGCAGGTCGAGGGCGGCAAGATCACGGCTCGCCGCCGAATCGATGAGCGTCTGGCTGGTGATCACGTCCTGGATGCTCGACGCCGAGAAAGCAGTGCCCACCAGCCCGTGGCCGCTGCTGTTGGTGTAGGCCTCGACGACCACCTCCTGGGCAACGGCGCGCAGCTCCTCCGCGCGCTGCTCGAAGGCGATAATGGTCGACTCCAGGCGCTCGATCCTCCGTTCCAGCTCGTGGAGCTCGTCCTCGATGCCCTCAAGTTCGGAGATCGCCGAGCCGAGGGCTTCGTTGGCTTCGAGCAGCAGGTGGTAGGTGCGTTCCTTCTCCGCGGCGGTCTCCTCGACCTCCCCCTTGGTCTGAGCGCCGGCGGGAAACGGCACCAGAGCGAGAAGGATGAGGACAAGGATCAGGCCCAGCGGTCGAACACGCTTCGGTTCGAGCATACGGGCGAGCAGGGTAGTGCAACGGACCCCTAGTCGCTCGCTCGCGGCGGTGGAAGATCGGGCGGTGGCCACCTATCGTCCGCCCATGGCCGAGAACAACGGACCGGAGGCGGAGTCGGGCGAGCCCTTCGACGCCGCAGCTGCCCACAAGGTCTTCTCCACCGAGGCGTTCAACTCGGCGTGGGACTTCATCGAGAAGGCGGACCGCACCGGCGAGGACGAGGAGGAGATGATCTCCCTCGCCCATGCTTCGGCCTGGCACTGGACCATGCGGGAGGACGTCCGCCCCAAGAATCTCGCCATCAGCGCCTGGCAGCTCTCCCGGGTGTATGCCGAGGCCGGGCGCTTCGATGAGTCCGACCGCTACGCCCGCAAGTCGCTCGCCATCTGTGAGGAGAACGACGTCGGTCCGGTGTTCACCGGATACGCCTACGAGGCGCTCGCCCGGCTGGCCAAGGAGACCGACGACCTCGACAAGCGGGACGAATGGCTGGAGCTGGGCCGGGCCCAGGCCGAGCTCGTCGAGGACAAGCTGGACCGGAGCCGGCTGATCAGCGACCTGGACGCGGTGGCCGGCTAACCGGAGCGCTCGAACCAGGCGATGGCGTGCCCCTCCGCGTCGGCGAGGGTGAGCACGCCGGGAGCGTCCACGCGGTAGCTCCTGGCGTTCTCGAGTGCGGCGAAGAAGGCGTTCTCGGCGGCCATGACCGACTCGTCCAGGCAGTCGATCAGCGTCGTGCCCCCGACGTCGATGACGATTCCGTCCCCCTCCGTGGTGTAGCTGCCCCCGCCGAACAGGTTGCACGGCCCGAACCCACCCACCCGGCCGAGCAGGTCGAAGCTGAGGTTCCCGGTCACCACGGCGTTGGAGTCGGCGAGGCTGACCAGGCGCCACTCGCTGTTGCCGAGCGGTCCGCCGCACGCGCTCAAGGCGGCGGCGGTCATCACCGCCGCCGCCAGGAGCATCCACCACCGTC
>CAYQZO010000420.1:0-2187 GCA_964421925.1 uncultured Acidimicrobiaceae bacterium | reverse complement strand
TCGTGGGACCTGGTGGCGCTCCACCACGCCGCCGGTTCGAAGGACAGCGCGGGCAACTGGCAGGACAACCAGGGGGTGCGCATCGACAAGATCGTCGCCGATCTGCGCTCCAGCTTGAGTGGATCCACCTCCGGCCAGACGGTGCTCACCGAGCTGGGGATCTGAACGCCGCTCGGCGGCCGGCTCGGTGGGTCGTCCGCTGAAACGCCCGCTGCCGACCTCGGGCAGCGCCGCCACGTACACTTCGTCTCCCGCCGGGAGGAGTGTCGACATGGCGCGGCAATGGCCACCATCGAACAATGCGCTCGACGCCTTCCGCAAGGTCGGTGATCCCGAGGCCGACCGATTCGTCCAGGAGCACTTCAAGATGGAAGCGGTGCGGCCGCTGATGGCGGCCCTGGTGAAGGACCGCAAGGTAGCCAAGGCCGATGTCGCCAGCCTCGCTGTCGAGGAGGATCAGGAGGCGTCCGACAGCCTCGAGGCGCTCCTCGAGGCTATGGCGGAACGCATGCCCGATGTCACCGAGGAGGACATCGAGACCGCCCGCAGGGTCTTCAACATGTACGGGCCGGAGATCCTCGTGATTCTCGGGTGTTACTCGCTGCCCGCGGCCTATGCGGCGAAGAACGGTGTCCAGGTCCTCGCCACGACGAAGTTCCTCGAGCTCGAGCCGAACCGGCGCCTCGCCGAGACCGCGCAGATCATCATCGATGTGATGACCGAGGGCCTCGAGCCGGGGAAGGGCGGGCGTGAGGCAGCGGAGCGGACCCGGCTCATCCACGCCGCCATCCGGCGACTGCTGGTCGAGGATCCCGACTTCGACGTCGAGGAGTTCGGTGTCCCCATCAACCAGGAGGATCTCGCCGCCACGCTCATGACCTTCTCGGTGTTGGTCCTCGACGGGCTGCGCAAGATGAATCTGCGGATCACACCGGAGGAGGCCGAGGCCTACATGGACACCTGGCGCCAGGTCGGCTGCCTGCTCGGCGTCGAGAGGGACCTGCTCCCGGCGAACCTCGAGGAGGCGGAGCAGCTCACCGAGGCGATCCAGGCCCGCCAGATCCAACCCAGCGAGCAGGGCATCGAGCTGCTGGGCGTGCTGCGCCAAACGCTGGCGGAGCGAACGTGGCCGGGGCTTCCCTCCACGATGATGCGCCTCTTCCTGCCGAGGGACGTCGCCGATGCGATGCAGATCCCGCGCAACGTCATGTGGCCGGTCCCCGATTGGGCCATCCATCAGCTCGTGAAGACGGCGGGGTTCCTCGACAGCGTCGTGTTGTCCCGGCTGGGGAGACGGTCGCTCATCATGCGCGACATCTCGCTCGACCTGCTCGAGCACATCATGGGGTGGCAGAACAGCGAGCTGGGGTCCAAGGAGAGGTTCGAGATCCCCGACTCCATCGACTGGTGGGAGCAGCGCGAGGCCGAGCCGAGGTCGAAGGTGTCGCGGCTCCTTCTCGATGTGGCGCTGGCCGGCCCTCGAGGGGTCAACCAGGCGAGAGCCGAGCGAAAGGCCCGGACGAGTGCCTGAAGGGCACATCGAGCCCGGGGTGACGCTGGAGTCGTTCGTACCCGAGTTCGTCGTGCAGCGCCTCGCCATGGCGGGCGCCAGCGACGAGCCCACCGAGGAGCTCGTGCCCGCGGTCGCCCTGATGGCCGATGTCGTCGGCTACACCGCCATGACCGAAGCGGCAATGCGGGCCAGCTCGGCGGGCTCGGAGGAGCTCAGCGCCCGCATGCTCGAGACCTTCGGCGAGCTCGATGCCATCGTTGCCCGCAACGGCGGGAGCATCGTGGACTTCATGGGTGATGCGCTGCTGGCGTTGTGGCTGGTCAGCGACCACGGCGACCTCGAGACCGCGGTCCGGACCGCCATCTCCTGTGCCAACGCCATCCAGGCCCGCGGCCCCGCCGACGGCCTGTCCTTTCGCGTTGCAGTTGGTGCCGGAGACGCCTGGCTGGTGGCGGCCGGCGGCCATGACGGGTCCTGGATCCCGATCGTCGCCGGTGACGCCATCGAGCAGCTCGATCCCGCCCTCAAGGGGTCGGAGCCCGGTGAGGTGGTCCTGTCGCCGGAGGCCGCCCTGCTGGTCGGGATCGAGGGCCGGCATGCTCCGCGCAGCCTGGAACTGCCGGCGCAGCCCCACCCGGCGGCACCGCGGCTCGATCCGGTGCCCGATCCCGCCC
>CAYQZO010000419.1:0-2200 GCA_964421925.1 uncultured Acidimicrobiaceae bacterium | reverse complement strand
GCATGCTGACGGCGACCGTGCTGGTCAGCCTGACCTGCACGATCGCCCCCGAACTGGCGCGCATGACGCACAGTTTCGACTACCGCAGTTTCCTGAAGGTGCTGCTGGGCCGGGCCTGGTTCATCTACGAGATCGCCTACCTGCTGTCGATCCTGCTAAGCCTCGCCGTGATCGGCTCAGCGACCTGCTGCAGCCGCTGTGGGCCCACCACGATGCCCGCGGCTGGTACTACGGCGTCATCGACCTCGCCAACGACCTCCTCGGCGTGCTCGCCCTCGGTGAGGAGACGCCGGAGCGGGTACGCTAGGAGGTCGCCCTCCAAACCAGCCTGGCCCGTTCGCTGATGGCGGTACGGGGATACACCGCCGAGGTGGAGGAAGCGTTCCTGAAGGCAGCACGCATGTCGGAGGACACCGGTCAGCTCCCCCAGCGCTTCCCGGTGCTGCGCAGCCTGGCCAGCCTGTACGCGCTGCGTGCCGAGTTCGACAAGGCGATCGGTGTCGGGCAGGAGATGATCGCCATCGCCGAGGGCCAGGACGACCCCAACCTCGACGCCGAGGCCCACCTCGTGGTCGGGGCCAGCCTGGCCTTCACCCACGAGGACACCGAGGGCGGAATGGCCCACATCGACCGGGCCATCGACCTGTTCGACCCGCGCCGGGTTGGTGAGACCGAGCTCCCGCTTGGGCCCAACCCCGGTGTCATCGCCTTGACCACCGCGGGGCTGCTGCTGTGGGTCCTGGGCTTCCCGGTCCGGGCCCTGGACCGCGCCGAGCGTGCGCTCGCTCTCAGCGAGGAGCTCGGACACCCCTACACCCGCGCCTACGCCCTGTTCCACGTCGCCCTGATCAGCCTGCGGGCGGGGAACCTGGAGATGGTGGGCCGGCTGGCCGGCGAGCTGCTCCAGGTGGCCAACGCCCACGACTACCACCTGTGGCGGGCCCTCGCCATCGTGCTCCAGGGCATCGTCACCACGGTGGTGGGCGATGCGGACGAAGGGATCGAGCAGGTGGAACGGGGCATGGCCCTGTACCGGATGGAGACCACGCCCCCGGTGTTCTGGTCGCTGCTGCTCCTCCTCCAGGCCAGGGCGTACGCCGCGGCGGGGCGGCTCGAGGAGAGCCTCGACCTGGTGGACGCCTTGCTCCAATCGCCACCCACCCACGGCGGGAGCGTGGCGGGTCTCTGGATGCTGCGCGCCGACCTGCTCACCCAGCTTCCGGAGCCGCAGATCGCCGAAGCCATCGACATGTACACCAAGGCGCGGGATGAATCGTGGGAGCTCGGTGACCGCATGGACGCCCTCGAGTCGGCAACCCGCCTCGTCGCGCTGCTGCGAGGCACCGACGGCGAGGCCGCGGCTGCCGAGAAGCTCTCCGAGATCTACGCCACCTTCACCGAGGGCCTGGAGCTGTGGCCGTTGCAGGCGGCCAAGGCGGCGCTGGAACCCGCAACCGATTAACTGCCACAGCTGACAGACTCTGTGGATGCGCCGAGTCGTCGTCGCCGCTCTCGTCCTCACCGCCTGTACGCCGGCTGCGGTGCCGTCGACGACGACAACGGCCCCACCTCCAACCACGACGACCACAACGACGTACCCGCCGGCACAACCGGCGTCCGAGACCCTGCTCGTCGGTGTCGAGGAGCTCGAGGCAGGCGACTGGGCCGGGCCCGGCCTGCTGCCGGCATCGCTGTGGCGGGTGCACCAGCCCTCGGGCATGATCATCCCCCTCCTCGCCGCCGCGGCCGACCCCTCGATCAAGTCGGAAGAAGGACGCTGGTTGGTCGAGGTCCCCCTGCGCCACGGGATCACCTGGAGCGATGGCACCGCCCTATCGACCGACGACCTTCTGTTCACCGCCGAGCACCGCGGCTGGCCGATGGCGGTGACGGCGGACGACCGGGTGGCCTTCGACTTCGGGGACCCCATCGGTTGGGCCGGGTTCATGGCCGACGTCGGGATGGAGCCGCTGCTGCCCGCCCACTACTGGGCTCCCCTGATCGCCGAGGGCATCGAACCCGGGTCGTCGTGGGAGCACGACATCGCGGCGCCGACGGCCGCGGGGTTCCGTTACCAATCCCACGACGAGGACACGATCACCTACGAAGCGGCCCTCGACTGGTGGGATCGAGACTCGACCTATGAGACCTTCGAGGGCGGGGTGCGATGGCGCAACCCGGTGCTCGGCATCGACGAGTC
>CAYQZO010000418.1:0-2204 GCA_964421925.1 uncultured Acidimicrobiaceae bacterium | reverse complement strand
GATGCGGGACGCAGAGCGGGCGCACGCCCTGTTCGTCATCGACAACCGCTGGCGGGAGCATCTCGCCGAGATGGACTACCTGCGCTCCGGCATCGGGTTGCGCGCCATGGGCCAGAAGGATCCGCTCGTCGAGTATCAGCGGGAGGGCTACGACCTCTTCGAAGAGCTCGTGGGTGTGGTCAAGCACGACACCACCCGGCACCTGTTCCACTTCGCATCCGAACCCACCCAGCGGCAGCAGCAGCAGGCTCGGATCACCACCTCATCGGCGAAGAGCGTGCAGCAGCTGCAGCAGAAGCAGGTCCGGCGGTCCGGGGACAAGGTGGGCCGCAACGAACCGTGCCCGTGCGGGTCGGGCAAGAAGTACAAGCGCTGCCACGGGGCGCCGGGAGCCGACGCCCTCGTCTTAGCGGGTAGCCTTCCCGCTGAGGAGGTGACCATGCCCGAATCCGCAGACACCACCCGGGACTGGTCGGCGATCGCTGTGGGGGTCGCCGACTGGGTCAACCCGGTACTCGGCTCGCCAACGGCTCCCTTCGAGGCCGTTGCCGCGGTGGGCGCCTTCGAGCCGACCCTGATGCCGCGTACCTCGGTGCACCAAGGTGTGGCCACCGGGCTCGGACCGCTCGCCGCCCGCTTCCTCGGCACCGGCGTCGACCTCGGCATGCGAGCGATCCTCCCCAAGTCCGCCGGTCTGCCTCTGCGCCTCACCGGCCACGCCGCCGTGGGTACGGCGGGGATGGCGCTCGCCAACCTCCCGGAGGAGCCCGAGGAGAACCTGTGGCGCTCCGGTGCCCGCAGCGCCGGTCAGATCATGGCTGCGGTCGCCGCCTCGGGCGCCGTGTACGACTCGGCCAAGACGCTGGCCAACCGGGCACGGGGAGGAGCGAAGGTGCGGCCGATCATCGTCAGCGGAGCCATCTTCGGGGCGGTGTCGATCTGGGCGGCGCGCAAGCTGCAGCACCGCAAGGCGGTCGTCCCCCGCTGGCCCAAGGAGCAGGCGAACGACTTCCCCAAGGCGCTCGCCATCGGCTACGGCGTGTACGGCGCCGGGGTCGGTGTGGGCAAGGCCTACATCGCCTCGCGCAATGGCATCGTCAACTTCCTGGGGCCGGGCAAGACGAAGCGGGTGCTGGGTGGCCTCATCAACGGGGCGCTGTGGACGGCCGGGGCGGTCACGGCCTACAACGCCGGCGTCGGCTACATCGGGCGATCCAACGAGAACATCGAGCCCGCCTATGCCCATCCGCCGGTGTCGGATCTCGTGTCGGGCGGCGAGAACAGCGTGTCGTCGTTCGAGGAGCTCGGGCTGCAGGGCCGCCGCTACGTCACCGACGTCACCACCCCGGCGTTGATCGAGGAGGTCATGGGCGAACCCGCGGTGGCGGCGCCTATCCGGGTCTACGTCGGCTACAACTCCGAGCCGGTGTACGCGATGGGTCGCACCGAGCTCGCCATGCAGGAGCTGGAACGCACCGGCGCCTTGGAGCGCTCCCATCTCCTGCTGGTGTCGCCGACCGGAACCGGCTGGGTCGATCAGACGATGATCGAGAGCGCCGAGTTCCTTGCCCGGGGCGACATCGCGACCTGCGTCGTCCAGTTCGGCCGCTTCCCGTCGTTCCTCTCGGTGCAGAAGGTCGCCCTCGGTCGCCAGCAGTTCCGTGCCCTGTTGTGGAGCATCCGCAACCGCCTCGCCGGGATCCCCGAGGAGGATCGGCCGAAGGTGTACGTGTTCGGGGAGAGTCTCGGCGCCTGGGCGAGCTCCGATGTCGTCATGTACCAGGGGATCGGGGGCTTCGACCACTACGGCATCCACAAAGCGCTGTGGGTGGGCCTTCCCGGCATGGCCAAGTGGTCGCGCAACGGCATGGCCGCGGGCAGGAACCAGCTCGTCCCCGAGGGGACCGTGCGGGTGTTCGACCACCCCGACGAGATGGCGGCGCTGAGCGATGCCGAGCGGGCGAAGCTGCGAGCCACCGTTCTGAGCCACAACAGCGACCCGATCGCGGTGATGGCACCCGAGCTGATGATCCGGGAGCCGGAGTGGCTGTCGGGGGAGCGGGGTCGGGGCGTTCCCGACGACCTGGAATGGTTCCCGGTGGGAACCTTCCTCCAGGTGGTCGTCGATGCCATGAACGCCATGGTGACCGTCCCCGGCAAGTTCGGATCGTTCGGTCACGACTACCGCGCCGACATGGCCCGGA
>CAYQZO010000417.1:0-2216 GCA_964421925.1 uncultured Acidimicrobiaceae bacterium | reverse complement strand
TGATGAAGCCCTGGAGGCCGCCGAGGGCGGCGCCGATCGCCAGGCCGAAGGCGAGGGCGATGACCCACATCATCGGATGACCGAATCCGATCCAGTTGGGGAGCACCTTGACCATCAACACGACGCTGGAAAGGGCGACCACCCCGACGATCGAGCCCACCGAGAGGTCGATGTTGCGGGACACGATGATCAGGGTCATCCCGGTGGCGATGACGGCGATGGAGACCATCTGCACCGACAGGTTCACCAGGTTGACCGGCCGGAGGATCCTGCCGTCGGTAGCGATGGCGAAGCCGGTCATGATGGCGATCAGGGCAACGATCATGCCGACGAGGCGCAGGTCGACCTCGGCGGACTGCACGGCCCGTTTCAGGGCCGACCCTTCGGCGACGTCCTCTACGACCTCGGGCTCATCGCGCGCGTCGCTGGCGACATCGGCCACATCGGTCATCTGCTCACTCTACTTCGCACCTCCCGATGGGTTCCCGCGCAGACAAAGGCTCCCCGCGCTCTCGAGAGCGCGGGGAGCCTTGTCGGTTCATCGACTCAGGCGCAGGCTGGGGCGAACGTCGTGTCGACGTTGGCGCAGATGTCAGCCTTGGGGAACCATCCGGCTTCGATGGGCACGTTCAGGTTGTCCACCTTGACCGGTGTCGGCTTCAGAATGATCGACCACACCGGCGGGCCGGGTGTCCCGTCGGGGAAGATGCTGTCGAACAACGTCGCGTTCGAGTCCTCCACCCCGGTATGGGATCCGATCGATCCTGTGAAGGTGATGTCTTCGAGCGCGGTTCCCTGGGTCAGCTGGTAGGCGATCTCCGCGCCGACCTTTCCGAGCTCGTTCGAGTCCTTCCACACCGACACGAGCTGGGTGCCAAGCCCGACCCGGTTGAGTGCGGCCAGGTCCCCGTCCTGTCCGGTCACCGGGACGGTGCCGGCCAGGCCCACCTCGTCGAGCGCCGACACCACGCCGCCTGCCATGTTGTCGTTCTCGGAGATGACGCCCTGGATGTCGTTGTTGTTCGCCGCCAGGCAGGCCGTCATCATGTTGCGGGCGTTCTCGGGGTCCCAGTCGTCGTTGAAGTCCTCGCAGACGATGGTGAGCCCCGGGAACTGATCGAGGATCGGAGTCATTCCGTTGCGCAGGAATGTCGCGTTCGGGTCACCCGAGTGACCCTTGACGATGGCGATGTTGCCCTCGGTGAGCACCCCGGTGAGCTGCTCGGCCATCACCGTCCCCACTCCAACGTTGTTGAAGCTCAGGTAGAAGGCGTAGTCGTCGGGGATCAGCCGGTCATAGCCGATCACGGGGATCCCTGCATCCTCGGCCTCCTGGACGGCCGGGAGGATTCCCTTGGTGTCCTTGGCCAGGATGATCAACGCGTCGACGCCTTCGGCGATCAGGGAGCTCACGTCGGTGAGCTGCTGTTCGGCGGAGTCGTTGGCGTCGCGCTCGACCACCGTGCAGTCATGCTCGGCGAGCGTGTTGATGATCGCCGGCTGGTCGGCCTTTGCCCAACGGGGCTCGTTGAAGTTGTTCCAGGAGATGCCAACGACGCAATCGCCGTCGCCACCTCCACTGTCGTCTCCACAGGCAGCGAGCACCATCGCAAAGGCCACGATGGGTACGATCGCGTACCAACGGCGTCTAGCCATTGTTGGTCCTTCCTCCTCCGTAATAGCCATCCCAATCGGGTGGCAGCGCAGAACCCTAGCTTGGCGGCAAAGCGCCTGCACGCGGTCTGGCGGGCCTCGACGATCGTGGACGGGTGCCGCTTCAGGGCGTGGTCAGCTCGTCGAGGATGAGCCACCGATCGCCGTCCTTGCTCAGCACGAAGATGGACGAGAACGGGGCCTCGTCGCGGGCCAGAACCGCCCCATCTGCACTGTAGGTCACGGTTTCGACCGTGCCCGAGGCGTCAAATCCGAGGTCGACGAACTGGCCGTCTTCGACCGCACGCAGGTGGAGCGAATCGAACGTATAGGTGGCGACGGGCCACTCATCGGTAGCCTCGGACTCCTCGAAGCCGGCCAGCATCCTGGCGAGTCGGGGCCCGGTGGCTGCGGCGAGCAGCATGCGGGACTCGTGCCCTCGCATGGCCTCGGCCTCGATGGCGAGGCCCTCGGCAAGCCGAACGGCGAGATCCTGGGCAGTGGTCGGGGTGATATCGCTGTTGAGCGCGGCCACGCTGTCATCGATGGTCACCGCGGGGAGG
>CAYQZO010000416.1:0-2217 GCA_964421925.1 uncultured Acidimicrobiaceae bacterium | reverse complement strand
TCGTTCCCATGTTCCCTCGATGACGCCCCCGCCGTAGAAGACCAGGGCCCGTCCGCTCCCCACGATATCGGTGGCGGGAACCGGGTTGCCGTCCACCGGGTTGGAGGGCCGGGCGGTGTACTGGTTCCCCACGATCACGAGCAGCGTGTCCACCGCCACCTGGTGCTCGATTCCCTCTTCGTCCACCCAGTTGTGCGGAGTCCCCGAGTATGCGTGCAGGTACTGCTCGCCGTCCCAGGTCCATTCCGAACGGGCCTCGCGGGAGTCGGAGAAGGGGAGGGTGATGGTGGTGGCGTCACCCTGGAGGGGGGTTCCCTCCCAGGCGAAGACCATGAGCGGTGGAGGCGGCTCGTCGGCCCAGCCATTGCGGTCGGACAGCTCCCGAATGACGGAGGTGTCGGCGTACAGGTTGTGGGGTGCGCGCCTGCTGTTGTCCCGGTAGGTGGACACGCCGTTGTCGAAGATGACCTTCGTGCCCTTGCCCGACACGTATCTGCGGATCCAGTTGGCGGCCCCCGACACCTGGAGCGGGGCGTCGAGCGGGATGGTCACCTCGGGGTCGGTGGGACGCAGCGATCGCACCGGCCCGACCTTTTCCAGGTCGGTGGTGTGGAAGAGGGCGATGAATCGGGTGAGGCCTCCTTCGACCCGGATCTCGTAGACGACCTCGGCGGTCTCGATCCCCGTCTGGGGCCGTGCCATCGGGTGGTTGTCGATTTTGACGGCAATGGCTCGCCGCTCCACCAGGGCCTCGTCATCGTTGGGTACCCCGTTGATGGTGTTCCCGACCGGGGGGAGCGTCGTCGTGGTCGTCGTTGGGACGGTCGTGGTGGTCGTCGTCGTGGTGGTCGTCGTAGACGTCGTAGATGTGGTGGTCGTTGTCGTGGTCCCGGCCTCTACCGTGCAGGCGCCGGTCAGCAGCGACACGGCGACAAAGGGGATCACGACCCGGGCCTTCCAGGTCAGCATGGCGCGGAGTGTAGGAAGGGGTCCCGCAAACCGGTGGCATCACACAACGCGTGAGTTCGGTCCTCTAGGGAAGGACGATCACCGGGGTGCCGATGGGTGCCCAGTTGTACAGCATCTCGGCCTTCTCGTCGGCCTGGCGTACGCATCCCCCGGACCCGAAGCGGCCCAGCGTGGTGTCCAGGGGCGTCCAGTCCGGCCAGCGAGGGATGGAGTGGAAACCGTAGGCCCATTGGTTCAACTTGCCGTCCCAGGGCTTGATGATCGTGTAGGGCGGGACGAAGCGGGCCATCCATTCCATGGTGATCCCTCCATACGGTGCGTACGCCTTCACCGACTTGGAGTAGATGTGGTAGGTCCCCGGGGGCGGGATGCCTTCCCGGCCGGTGACCAGATAGGTGTCGTGCAGCGTCTCGTCTGCGTTGATGAGCCAGATCTGCTGGCACGAGTTGCAGTAGATGATGCGCTGCCCCGTGCCCACCCCCGGGAACGGAGCGGTCCAGGCCTCGCAGGAAACGCCGGTGCGGGCGGCGATGGCACCTGCGGTGACTGCGTGGAGCTCACCGGCGTCGACCAGCAAGATCGGCGCGCCGGCGGTGAGCGGAGTGGCGGCGAGCCCATCGGGGAAGTCGTTGGCGGTGACGATGTAGGTGGTGGTGCCGGGGGCGCCCGCGGCGACGGCAGCCGCCGTCGAATACCTGGATCCGCCGGAGACGCGGGTGACGCTGGTCGCGTACCCGGAAAGCTCGGCGGCGACCGCGGCTCCCACCACGCCCTCGCTGCCCACGATGACGATCTCGGAGGGTGCCAGTCGGGCCAGTTCGCGCCGGGTCGCCCCCGGGACCTTGTCCCTGGTGACCAAGAGGAGGGGACCACCGGCATTCGCTGCCCGTGGCCCGGCCACCAAGGCGTCCAGGTAGTTGGCGCCGGTGGCGATGTAGACGGTGCTCGCACCCGCGCCGAACTGCCACTCCGAGAGGAGCGCCGCGGTCACGTAGCGATCGGCGCCGCCGATCCGAATCACCTCGGGGAAACGGGCTCGCAGGTCGTCCTCGACGGCGGCTGAGATGGCGGCGGTACCCCCGAGGAGCACCACCCGGGAGGGGCCGAGGCGGGTCAGCGTCTGGTTGGTGACCGATGGGATGCTGTCGGTCCTGGTGAGCATGAGCGGCGACCCGTTGGCGGCGGCGACGGGGCCGGCGGCGATGGCGTCCGGGAAGTTCAACCCGGTGGCGAGGAACACGGTGTCGG
>CAYQZO010000415.1:0-2217 GCA_964421925.1 uncultured Acidimicrobiaceae bacterium | reverse complement strand
GCCGGAGCCGGCAAGAGTGGTGAGAGCGACCTCTCCGAGCGCATCGAGGAGATCCTTCGCGAGGAGTGGGGCTCATAGCGGTCGTCGTCGACGCCGGCCCGCTCTATGCCTACGTCGATTCCAGCGATCGACATCACGCGGCGTCTCTCGAGTTCCTCCTCGATCACCCTGGGCCTTTGGTAGTCCCGACGTTGGTGATCACCGAAGTTGCCTATCTGATCGAGGCTCGACTCGGCATCGATCCCGAGGTGCGCTTCCTCGGCGACCTAGCCGAGGGTCGTTTCACGGTTGAACCGGTTTCTGCCCAAGACTGGCTCCGCATCGCCGAACTGGTTGTCCGCTACAACGACCTTCCGCTGGGCACCGTCGACGGGTCGGTCATGGCTGCCGCCGAGCGGTTGAACATCACGCAGATCGCCACCCTCGACCGGCGTCATTTCGGGGTCGTGCGCCCCAACCACGTGGACTCATTCGAGCTGCTTCCCTGAGATCGCGCCGTCTGCTCAGCGCACTACCTCGGCAGGAGGAGCGACTTCGCTGATCTCGACGTCTCCGTCCTCCAGCGCCGCCTGCCGTGAGGCGAGACGGAACGCCAGCGTCGGGAGCGCCTCGTCACGAGGGCGGAGATAGAGCTCGGCCCAGTCGTCGGGCGGAATCATGATGTGCCACGACAACCCCATCTCCCAGTCCTCGGCCAGGAAGGCGTAGTGGGAGACGACGAGGAGCAGCGGGGCCACCGCACCACCGCTCGCCTCCACGGCCGGGCCGATCCCGAGCTCCGGTCGGTTCTCCTCCAGCCAACCGGCGAACACTGCAAACAGCTCCCTCGCCTCGGTCTCGAGAGAATCGGTCCACGCCACGATCGTCGTCTCCTTCACCACGGTTTGCTCCGTGTCACCGCGGCTCCCCGTGACCGTGATCAGGAGCGGGGTGTCGGTGACGACGGCCGGGGGCACCACGGAGACCTCGGCCACCTCACCCGGCCGGATCGCCGCCGGCGTGACGGTCACGTCGGCTCCGGCGGCCTCGGCGGTCACCACGACCTCACCGTCATCGGCCGAAGACACGGTGGCCAGGAGCACCAGGTCCGCACCGGGATACACGCCCTGGATGAACTCCGGTCCCACCGCCAGCTCGAACGGTGCCGTCTCGGCACCGGAGCACGCGGCGACTACCAGCAACACCCCAACGATCCGCCATCTCATCAGAACCACCTTTCGCCTCCAGCGTCTGCCGACGCCCTCGGCACTGCCAGAGGCGAATGGATCGAGGTGCACAACCGCTTGGAGACACCCCGGAACCGCTCCGGTGAACCAGAGAGAGCCGAGATCAGAGGCGGCTAGCGGCGGTGGGCGATGACGGCACCAGTGAGGGCGGCGGCTCCCAGACCGAGAACTGCAACGAGCACCAGCCAAGGCCTGGGGGTCGTCGAGGTCTCCGGCAGTGCCTCGCCCGGTGGGGCGGTGGTTGTCGGAGGCGGTGTCGCGGTGGTCGTCGTGGCCGGTTCGGGCAGGGTGACATCCGCATCGAGCAGGGCCACCGGGCCGAAGACCGGGTTGCCCAGCACGGTCAGCTCCTCGACCTGGCCCGTGGAGAGATCGGCACGCAGGACGTGGCCCTGGGACACCCCGTACAGGAGGTTCCCGTCGACGGCGGTGTGCCACGGGCTCCACTCCAGCTCGGCGGTCGTCTCCAGGGTGCGGGCGTCGAGGACGAACGACGGGGCCAGAGCGGTGTCGCTGTAGAAGCGGACGAGGAGGCGATCGTCGTCCAGCCAGTCCACAAAGGAGAGCTCGGCGTTCCACGTCCGCGACCCGAGCACGGTGCCGGTGGTGTCGTACAGGGTCAGGGTCGAGGCGTCGGTCCCGTTGGGTGCCCCGGAGTAGTCGACGTTGAGCACGGCGACCAACCCACCCCCGGGGTTCTCGGCGGTGTTGACGATGCCGGCGTAGCTCGAGTTCCCCCGCACCACCCGGTGCAGCAGGAACGCCTCAGTGGTGTCCGGATCGATCAGCCAGACACCTTCCCCATCTCGTCGGCAGAGGGCCTCGGCGTCGTGATCGGGATCGCCCTCACCCCGGCGGGCGTGGCTCCCGTGCTCATCATGGCCGTCGCCGCCGCATGCGGTGCCGGCTTTGCGCTCTTCACCAGAAAGGTGGCCCGGGCGACGGTCGATCCCGCCCGGTTCATCCTCGTCGGGGTGGCGCTCGGGTTCGC
>CAYQZO010000414.1:0-2218 GCA_964421925.1 uncultured Acidimicrobiaceae bacterium | reverse complement strand
CACCGTGTTCCCGGCGAGCAGCGCGGGAGCGACCATCAGGTAGGCCAGGTACACCGGGGCGTTCCAGGGGACGATGACCGCCATCGGGCCCATGGGAAGGTGGCGGCGCTCGATGCGGCCCAGCTCGTCCTCGGTGACCTGTGGGGTATCGAACCGATCGGCGAGCCCGGCGTAGTAGCGCAGGATCTTGGGGGCTCCGGCCACGTCGTGGGCGGCCTCGGCCACCGGCTTGCCATGCTCCATCGTGAGCAGGCGGGCTCGCTCCACGTTCCCTGCCTCGATGTCGGCGGCGGCGCCGAGCATGAGCTCGGCGCGTTCCTTGGCGGAGAGCGCCGCCCACGACGGGAAGGCCGCCGTCGCCGCCTCGACCGCGGCGTCGGCATCGTCGGCGCTTCCCGCCATGGCGCGGCCCACCGTGTGCTCATGGCGAGCCGGGTTGGGCACCGGCCGGGCACGGGCGGGGTCGTAACGCTCTTTGCCTCCGATGAGCATGGGGGCGTCCATGAGTGGGAAGCTATCAGCTATCAGCTATCAGCTGAAGAGTCAGGGTCCCGTGCTGCCGCCGTGACCCGCCTCCTCACGAACAAGGAGCGGATGGTGGGGATCACTCCGCGGGGCATGAACAGGAAGATGGCCACGATCAGGGCGCCGTACACCACCAGCCGGAGCTGGCCAAGGTCGATGAGGAGCTCGTCGACGATGGTGAACGTGACCGCCCCGAGGATCGGGCCGAACAGGGTGCCGATGCCGCCGAAGGCGAGCATCACCACCACAACGACATCGACCGACGCGAACTCGTAGGTGGTTGGGCTGATCCGCCCCTCGGTGAAGGCGTAGGTGGAGCCGGCCAGGCCGAGCATGGCGGCTCCGACCAGCGCGCCGTACACGCGGTACTTGGCGACGTCGACGCCGGCCAGCTCGGCGGCCACCTCGTCGGCGCGTAGCGCGCGGAAGGCCCATCCGACGTGGGATCGGCGGAGCAGGCCGTGGGCGAGCAGGAATACGACCACAAGCGCCAGCATGACGTAGTAGGGCGGGATCTGCTCGCGCAGGAAGGTGTCGGCGCCGGCCTTGATCAGGAACCCGTTCTCCCCGCCGGTGACGCTGCCGAGGCCGAGGACCACGCTCTCGAAGGAGAGGGCGAAGATCAGGGTGACGATCCCGGTGAAGATGACACCGAGGGATCGGCGCACCGCCACGAAGCTGAGCAATCCGCCGGTGATCGTCGAGGCCAGGGTCGCCCCCAGGATGGCAAGCGGGATGGGCCAGCCCACGGTGTCGGCCAGGATGGCGCCGCCGTATCCACCGATCCCGGCCAGTGCGCCCACGCACAGGAACAGCTGGCCCGTGCTGCCGAAGATGACGTTGAAGCCGATGGTGTAACAGGCAAAGGCGAGCCCGAGCACGGCGACGCCCATCAGCACCCCGGAGTCGCCCACCCACAGCGGCACCAGGGCGAGGAGGCCGGCGACCACCGCCGTCGGGATGAAGAGCCAGGCGAGCGACGGTGAGGGCCGGTCCTCGGTCCCCCCGACGAGCGAGGTGCCGGTGGCCATGGCCCGCCCGCTCATTCCTTGACTCCGAGCAGGCCGGAGGGGCGGATGAGGATGGTGATGGCCGCTGCCCCCAACAGGATGATGAGCGAGTAGAACGTGCCGATGTAGGAAGCGGCGAAGGAGTTGATGATCCCGAGGAGGATCCCTGCCAGCAGGGCCCCGGCAACGCTCCCCAGGCCGCCGACCACGGTGACGATCAGGGCGAACACCGTCAGCGGGAACCCGGCGTGGGTGTCGACGGGAAGCACCATGGACCGGGTGATCGCGACCAGCGCGGCCAGGACGCCGCTCAAGACGAGGACGAGGCGGAGCATCCGGCGCGGGTCGACCCCGACCAGGCGGGCACCCTCCTCGTCTTCGATCACCGAGCGCACCGCCCGCCCCAGGGAGGTGTAGCGGAAGAACAGGAAGAGTCCGGCGATCGTGACCACCGTGATCGCCGACGCCACCACGCTGCCCCGCCGCATGGGCACGCCCAGGATCTCGACCGGGCCTCCACCGATGAACAGCGTTAAGGCGCGCAGTGGATAGCGCCAGTTGAGGAAGCCGTCGACGATGAAGGCCACGCCAAGCGTGAGCAGAAGGCTGAGCAGCACCCGCGCCTCACCGTGCT
Source organism: uncultured Acidimicrobiaceae bacterium (assembly GCA_964421925.1). GTDB lineage: Bacteria > Actinomycetota > Acidimicrobiia > Spongiisociales > UBA5794 > JACZST01. The sequence goes on along the minus strand of CAYQZO010000414.1, from coordinate 49 downwards.
GGCGGTACACCGGTTGCAGAACGGTGAGGTCCAGGAGGAGGCCGAATAC
>CAYQZO010000413.1:0-2222 GCA_964421925.1 uncultured Acidimicrobiaceae bacterium | reverse complement strand
TGCTCCAGCAGCACCTCGACAACGACTTCCGGCAGCGGGGCATCGACAAGAACGTGGCCACCGTCGTCACCCAGGTGGAGGTCGATCCCGACGACCCGGCTTTTGCCAACCCGTCGAAGCCGATCGGCTCGTTCATGGACGAGGACAAGGCAACGCAACGTCGGGACGAGGACGGCTGGGACGTGGTGCAGGACGCCGGGCGGGGTTGGCGCCGGGTGGTGGCGTCGCCCAGGCCGAAGCGCATCGTCGAGCTCGAGGTCATACGCCAGCTGCTCGAGGCGGGCAACGTCATCATCGCGGTGGGGGGCGGTGGGATCCCGGTGGTGGCAGACGACAACGGTGACCTGCACGGGGTGGCGGCGGTCATCGACAAGGACCTGGCCTCGGCGTTGCTCGCTGCCGAGCTCGACGCCGACCTGCTGCTCATCTCCACCGCGGTGGCGCATTGCTCCCTCAACTTCGGTACGGCGGAAGAGGAGCCGCTTTCGATGATGACGGTGGCCGAGGCCAAGCAGCACCTGGCCGACGGTCACTTCGCCGAGGGGTCGATGGCACCCAAGATCCGCGCCGTCATCCAGTACCTGGAGCGCGGTGGCCGGGAAGCCATCATCACCAGCCCGGAGAACATCGAGCGGGCGGTCGCCGGGGAGACCGGCACCCGGATCGTCCCGTGACCGCGTCCGTCGAGCTGGCCTGCGTCCTGTGCGACGCCACCTACCCACCCGCCGCCGACCGCTACGTGTGCGAGTCCCACGCCCACGACGGGATCCTCGACGTCGTCTACGACTACGAAGAGGTGGGGAGACTCATCTCCAGAGAGTCGCTGGCCGAGAACCACAACCACACCATGTGGCGCTACGGGCCGCTGCTCCCGGTGGAGTCGGCGGCCCGGGTCCCGCCCCTCACCGTCGGGGGAACGCCCATGTATCCGGCGCCGCGGCTGGCGTCGGATGCGGGGGTGTCTCGGCTTCTGGTCAAGGACGAGGGGCGCCAACCCACTGCGTCGTTGAAGGACCGGGCCTCGGCGATGGCGGTGACCAAGGCCATGGAGTGGAAGGCCGAGGTTGTCACGACGGCCAGCACCGGCAACGCCGCCGCCGCGCTGGCCGGGATGGCGGCAAGCGTCGGGATGGAGACCGTCATCTTCGTCCCCGCCTCCGCACCCGAGGCCAAGATCGCCCAGCTGCTCGCCTACGGGTCGCGGGTCGTATTGGTCGACGGCTCCTACACGGATGCCTATGAGCTGTGCACGGCAGCGGCGGACGAGTACGGCTGGTTCAACCGCAACACCGGGTACAACCCGTACATGACCGAGGGGAAGAAGACGGCGGGCCTTGAGATCCTGGAAGACCTGGGCTGGGAGCCGCCCGACGCCGTCTTCGTCTCCGTGGGTGACGGCTCCATCATCGGGGGCATCCACAAGGCGGTGAAGGACGCCCTGGCGCTCGGCTGGATCGACCACGCTCCGCGCATCTTCGGCGTCCAGGCTGCGGGCAGCGACTTCATGGTGCAGGCCTTCGAGAGCGGGGAGGACGTGGCCACCAAGGCACCGATCGAGGCACACACGGTGGCCGACTCCATCAGCGCCGATCTCCCCCGGGACCGGGTCAAGGCCATGGCCGCGGTGACCGAGACCGGTGGCGCCTACCTGCGGGTCACCGATGACGAGATCCTCGCCGCCATCCCCGCTCTGGCCCGGGGCTCGGGAGTGTTCGCCGAGCCCGCCGGGGCCGCACCGTATGCCGGACTGCTCGCCGCCGTCGAGCAGGGCGAGGTCGGCGCCGACGACCGGGTGGTGGTGCTGGCCACCGGAAGCGGGCTTAAGGACGTTGCCTCAGCCATGCGGGCGGTGGAAGCGGCGGGAACCACGCCCATCCGGGTGCCGCCTAGCCTCGATGCTCTCAGAAAGGCTTTCACATGATCGATTTAACCGTCAACGATGCCGGGCTCGCCTCGGCGGTGGACACCGCCCGGGAGCGCAACTTCCGCATCCCCACCTTCGCCCAGATGCGCGACCCATCCCTCATCCCGGCCGACGTGGTCGATGCCCTGTCCTCGGTGGGTCTGTGGGACCTCGACCCGCTCAACCTGTTCCGTATCACCTGGCACAACGAGCCAACCGACAAGGGGGGAGGGTTCGGGCCGGTGAACACGATCGAGTTCAGCCCCGAGCTCACCGGCGTCGACGCCCGCATCGTCATGCTGGTGGGCAAGTGGTTCCG
>CAYQZO010000412.1:0-2222 GCA_964421925.1 uncultured Acidimicrobiaceae bacterium | reverse complement strand
GCATCGGCGAGGCGGTCTTCATCGATCTGGGCAACGTACGCAGCGGCGTTCCACGCCGCGAGGGTGAGCCCGGTCCCGATGTGCTCGGCGACCTCAGAAGGCATGGCGTGCAGCGAGTAAGTGAAGATCGCCTCCTCGTCGGGCGGCTGCGGATACACCAGGTCGGCATCCTTCGGCTCGGCGAGCTGGCGCCGCGCCTCGTGGACGAGGTCGGCTCTCCCGTGCTGGAACGGATCCTCATCGGGCCACACACCCCTGATGATCTCCAGGCCGGGATCCTCACCGTGGCCGTGGACCACCACCAGCCGCCCCCCGGGGGCGAGGGCGCGGGCGAGCGGGACGAGCACCGTGCGCACCTTGCGCTCAACGGTGGTGCGGGCCCGGTACGGCTGGGAAGCGATGATGAGGTCGTAGCGCCCGTCCGTCCCGCCGGGACGCGGGATCAGCGGGTCGAGGAGGAACCGGCGGTCCTTGCGGTAGAGAACGAGCACGGATGGCCGCACATACAGGGGGTTGCCCGTGCTGGGGCTTGCCACCACCTCCCAGTCCCTGGCGAGGTCGGAGAACAGGGCGTGGATCTGATGCTCGAAGTCGTCGGCGGTCTCCCCTTCCAGGGCCACCTCGCGCCACACCACCTCGGGGTGGTCGCCGGTGAGCGGGGTCAGCGTCGGAGCCTCCCGGTAGTACAGGTTGGTGACCACGAACACCATCTCCGGGTGCTCGAAGAACCGGTCGGGAAGGCGGGCGAGGGCGAGGCGGACGTCCTCGAGGCTGATCTCCTTGCCCACCACCTGCCATGGGATGTGGGGGAAGCTCCGGTGCATGCGTCGCATCAGGGCGCTCAGCACCGAGGCATCCCCCATGCCGGCGTCGAAGATGCGCAGCCCGTGGCCGCTCGGCTCGATGCGGTGGAGTTCGTCGCCGATGCGGGACGCCACCACCTGCTTCTCGTTGGTGGTGGTGGTGAACATGAGGTAGGCGGCGCGGTTGTCGAAGAACCGGGCCGGGATACCTCCTGCGCCGTCTGCGCCGCTCATCGGCGGGATCATGGCACAGCGCCGGGCAAGGCATCGGATCAGCCGCGTACAATCGGGCGAGAGAGAGGAGAGGACATGGAGAAGAAGAGCCTCGAAGACGTACTGCAGTCCGCCGACAACACCGTGGACCTGCTGCGCAACTCGAAGATCGGCGCCTACGTGTACCCGGTGGTTGCGCCCGAGTTCACCAACTGGCGGGACGAGCAGCGGGCGTGGCGGGAGACCGCCGTGCTCTACGACCAGTCCCACCACATGGCCGAGTTCACCGTGGAGGGCCCCGACGCCTTCAAGATGCTGAACCACCTGGCCATCAACAGCTTCGATGACTTCACCACGTCCCGGGCGAAGCACTTCGTGCCGACGAGCTACGACGGGTACGTCATCGGCGACATGATCCTGTTCCGCGAGGCCGAGGACCGCTTCAACATGGTGGGCAGGGAGCCCTCGGTGAACTGGACCCAGTTCCACGCCGAGAGCGGAGACTGGGACGTCACCTGGGAGCGCGACGACCGCTCCCCATCCCGTCCCGGCAAGGAGTCGGTGGTGCGCCGTCACTACCGCTTCCAGATCCAGGGCCCCAACGCCGGCCAGATCATCGAGAAGCTCAACGGCGGGCCCCTCGAGGACATCAAGTTCTTCCGCGTCGGCACCATGAACGTGGCCGGGCGCACCGTCCCCGCCTTCCACCACGGCATGGCCGGCGAGCCCGGCGTGGAGATCTGGGGGCCGTGGGAGGACTACGACATGATCAAAGGGGCCATCGTCGCCGCCGGTGACGAGTACGGCCTCGTTCAGGTCGGGGCGCGGGCGTATTCCACCAACACCCTGGAGTCGGGGTGGATCCCGTCACCGCTCCCCGCGGTGTACACCGGCGATGCCATGAAGCCCTACCGGGAGTGGCTGCCCGCCACCGCCTACGAGGCGGCAGGGTCGATCGGGGGCAGCTTCGTCTCCGACAACATCGAGGACTACTACCTGCTCCCCCACGAGCTCGGGTACGGGTTCTACGTCGACTACGAGCACGACTTCGTCGGCAAGGAAGCGCTGCAGGCCCGCGAGGGCCAGCCGCACCGGCACAAGGTGACCTACGTGTGGCACCCGGACGACGTGACCAGGGTGTGGAACTCGTACTTCGCCCCGCCCGGGGAGAACTTCAAGGTCATCGACCTGCCCAACACCAACTAC
>CAYQZO010000411.1:0-2224 GCA_964421925.1 uncultured Acidimicrobiaceae bacterium | reverse complement strand
AGAGCTCGAGGGGGACAACGTCGCCCACTCCGACGTCGCCGTGTTCTACCGCACCAACGCGCAGAGCCGCGTGATCGAGGAGGTCTTCGTCCGCTACGGCCTTCCCTACCAGGTGGTCGGCGGCCTCAAGTACTACGACCGCCGGGAGGTCAAGGACGCGGTGGCGTACCTGCGGGGCGTGGTCAACCCCGACGACCAGGTGGCGCTGAAGCGGATCATCAACGTTCCCAAGCGGGCCATCGGCGACACCAGCGTCGCCCACGTGGACCGCTTCGCCGAAGCCAACGGCATGGGGTTCATGGAGGCGCTACGCCACGCCGATCGGAACGACCGCCTCACCAACCGCGCCCAGCGCAGCATCGCCGAGTTCGTCTCCCTCGTCGACCACCTCCGGGGACGGCTCGAGGATGGGCCGCAAGCCGTGACCGAGGCGGTGCTCGAGGAGACCGGCTACCTGGACATGGTGCGCGCCGAGCGCACCGTTGAGGCGATGGGGCGCGAGGAGAACCTGCGGGAGCTGGTGTCGGCCGTTGCCGAGTTCGAGGAGACCGGGCCGGTCACGATGGGGCCCGCCGACTGGGCAGAGCTCGATCCGGTGGCCAAGCTCGAGCTGTTCCTGGAGTCGATCAGCCTGGTCGCCGAGGTCGACGGGATGGAGGACACCGGCCAGGTCACGCTGATGACGCTGCACAACGCCAAGGGGCTCGAGTTTCCCGTCGTGTTCCTGACCGGGATGGAAGACGGCGTGTTCCCGCACATGCGGTCGCTCGGCGATCCGGCCCAGCTGGAGGAGGAGCGCCGCCTGGCCTACGTCGGCATCACCCGCGCCGAGCAACGCCTGTTCCTCACCCGGGCGTGGAACCGCAACCTGTGGGGCCAGTCCCAATACAACGGGCCAAGCCGCTTCCTCGGCGAGATCCCGGATCACCTGACGAGGCAGGTCAAGCGGTCCGAGGAAGCGGTGCACGCCGCCGCGGCCGCCTCCCATCCGACGGTGAGCGACACCGACATCATCTCCGGGGACCGGGTGCGCCACGCCCACTGGGGTGACGGGATCGTGCGCGAAGTCGTGGGCAGCGGGGACCGCGCCGAGGCCGTGGTCGCCTTCGACGAGGGGGACAAGCGGCTGCTGCTGGCCTGGGCCCCGCTGGAGAAGGTGTAGCGAGCCCGGCCAAAAGGTGCTTGCAGTTGCAAGCACCTTTTTTTCGAACTCTCGCTACAAGGGCGACCGCCCCCCTAGGCTTACTCCGTGGCCGACCTACCGGTGCTCATTCAAGGCGGAATGGGAGCGGGCGTATCTAGTCCCCAGCTTGCCAGTGCCGTCGCTGCAGCGGGTCACCTCGGTGTGGTCTCCGGCACCGGTGTCGACCTCTCGCTGTGCCGCCGCCTGCAAGATGGCGATCTCCGCTTCCGCCGCGCCGTCGAGGCGTTCCCCGTACCGCATATCGCCGAGCGGGTTCTGGCCAAGTACTTCATCCCGGGAGGCAGAGCACCCGACCAGCGGTACAAGTCCAAGCCCATGCCAACGGTCGACATGAAGGGGATGGCGGTCGATCTGATCGTGGTCGGCAACTTCGCCGAGGTCTGGCTGGCCAAGGAAGGCCACGACGGCATCGTCGGGATCAACTATCTGGAGAAGATCCAGATCCCGCACCTGGCCTCCATCTACGGGGCCATGCTCGCCGGCGTCGACTACGTGCTCATGGGCGCGGGCATTCCGATGGCGATACCGGGCATCATGGACGACCTCGCCGCCGGCAAGGCGGTCAAGTACAAGATCGACGTCAAGGGCACCGAGCGTGGCGAGGCCGTTTACACCCACTTCGACCCGGTGGCGTTCTGTGAGGGTGAGCCGCTGCCGCCGGTCGACCGTCCCGGCTTCTTCGCCATCGTCGCCTCCCACGTCCTGGCCACCGCCATGGAACGCAAGGCCACAGGACGGGTCGACGGCTACATCATCGAGTACCAGGTTGCCGGTGGCCACAACGCCCCGCCCCGGGGAAAGGTCGAGCTGACCCCGGAAGGGGAGCCCATCTACACCGATCGGGACATCCCCGACCTGCAGGTGTTCCGCGACATCGGGAAGCCGTTCTGGCTCGCCGGTGGGTACGGTGAGCCCGCCCAGGTGGAGGCCGCGCTCGAGCTCGGCGCCACCGGCGTGCAGGTGGGAACCGCCTTCGCCTACTGCGAGGAATCCGGCTTCACCGAGGACATCAAGCGCCGG
>CAYQZO010000410.1:0-2224 GCA_964421925.1 uncultured Acidimicrobiaceae bacterium | reverse complement strand
GCGATGACCCGGTAGCCCGCCGCGGCGACGGGTCCGATCACCTTCCGGTACAGGTAGCTCCAGGTGGGTTCGCCGTGGAAGAGCACCACCGGCGGTCCATCGCCCTCCACCACGTAGTGGATCCGAACACCTTCGATGTCGAGGTAGTTGGGCGAGTAGTCGTAGCCGGGAAGGTCGAGGAAACGGTCATCCGGGGTCAGTACGACGTCCCAGGTCACATCGGCTCTTCGGTCTTGTCCGGCGGCCCCGGCACCACGAGCACGGGCTTGCCACTCTCCAACATGACCCGCGCCGACACGCTCTCCCACGCATCCTGGCGGAAGATCTGCCGGGTGGCTCCGAGAACGACGATGTCGGCTCCCACCGCCTCGGCCGCTCCCGAGATGGCGGCTGCGGGGTCGCCGCCCTCGACATACATCACCTCGTAGGGGATCTGTGCCCCCTCCAGGGCCTGAGACACCGCCTGGGTGAGCCGATGACCCCGTTCCTCCATGTAGCGGTCGATCGACACCTCCGGGTGGGCCCCGGCGCCGTCGGCCGCCTCCAGGTCGCCGAGGAAGTCGCGGGGGACTTCGATGACGGTGATCACCGTGACCCGGCCGTGCTGGCCGAGCAGCTGGCGGGTGAACTCGACGACAGGCTCGGGGCTGAGGACCCCGGTCGTGGCGATGAGCACGTGCATGTGTGGCGCATCCTAGGAACTGGTTTCCGCTCGGGTCGGGCCCGTACCATGCGCCACAATGGACCCAGCCACGGTCAACAAGGTGATGTGGGCGATCCCGAACGTCCTGTGCCTGGTCGGCTCCCGGGCGGGGACGGAGCGAAACGGCATGACGACCTCCTGGGTGACCCAGGTATCGATGGAGCCGGTTCTCGTCGCCATCTCGGTGGACGCCACCGCGGTCACCAACCGGCTGATTCGCGAAGGCGGAGCGTTCAGCGTCAACCTGTGGGATCGGGGGGACACTTCCGTGTTCCGTCGGTTCTCCAAACCGGCCGAGGACGACGGGTCCTCCTTGAACGGCTACCCGGTACGGGAAGGCGTCACCGGTGTACCGGTGTTCGAGGATGCCATCGCCTGGTTCGAGTGCCGTCTCCACGACACCGTCGAGGTCGGCACCCACGACGTCTTCCTGGGTGAGGTGGTCGCCGCGGGGATCAGCGAGGGCGCCGAGGAGAAGGTCGCCCGCATGGAGGACACCCGCATGAAGTACGGCGGCGTACGCCGCCACTGAGGAGGCCGACATGGACATCCGGTTCGATGACAAGGTGGCGCTCATCACCGGGGGGAGCCGTGGCATCGGGGAGGCCACCGCCCGTGTGCTCCTCGATTCGGGTGCCCGCGTCGCCATCACCTCGCGCAAGGAGGAGAACCTCGAGGCTGCGGCCGAAAGGCTGAGCGGCGGGGACCGCCTCATCACCATCACGGCTCGCGCCGACGACGAGACCGCGGCAGCCGAGGCGGTGGCAACGGTCGTGGACCGGCTCGGCGGTGTCGACATCCTGGTCAACAACGCCGGCACCAACCCCGGGGTCGGGGGGCTCGCCGAAGTCGACCTCGGTGCGCTCGACAAGACGTGGGCGGTCAACCAGAGGGCACCGCTGCTGTGGGCCCGCGAAGCGTGGAATCGGTCGATGCGGGAGCACGGCGGAGCCATCGTCAACGTGGCGTCGGTGGGCGGTGTGCGCCCCGGCATGGGGCTCGGGGCCTACAACACCGCAAAGGCGGCGCTGATCTACCTGACCCATCAGATGGCGCTGGAGATGGCACCCGGTGTCCGGGTGAATGCGGTCGCCCCCGCGGTGGTGCGCACCCGTCTGTCGGCGCTCCTCTGGCAAGGCGTGGAGGCCCAGACCGCAGCCGCGCATCCCCTCGGGCGGATCGGCGAGCCCGAGGACGTGGCGGCTGCCATCGCCTTTCTCGCCTCCGACCAAGCGTCCTGGATCACCGGGGTGGTGCTCCCCGTCGACGGCGGCACTCTTGGGGCAACACCGGCAGTTGGGATGTGAGTACTCAGTACTCAGTACTCAGGGAACCGGATCAAAGCCAGGCGTCCCCGCTTCGATCCACGCCACGAATGCCTCCTCGCTCTCCACGTCGTGGCCGGTCTTGGCGGACTGCTGGTAGCGATACTCGAGGAAGTCGGCGTAGCCCTGGATGGGATCGTGGCCGGGCTGCAGCTCCCGGATCCGATCGATGAAGGGCTCGAACCTGCCCAGCCGC
>CAYQZO010000409.1:0-2226 GCA_964421925.1 uncultured Acidimicrobiaceae bacterium | reverse complement strand
CCCGGACGACGCGTCACAATAGCGCAGCACCCCTGCCACCCACGAATCTGCCCCAGGTGATCCCCATGGCCGACTCCTCCTTCGACATCGTCAGCAAGATCGACCGCCAGGAGGTCGACAACGCTCTCGGTCAGGCGGCGCGTGAGATCGCCACCCGTTACGACTTCAAGGGCACCGACGCCAGCATCGCGTGGCAGGGCGAGGACGTCATCGTGATCAGCAGCGTCGCCGAGGAGCGCACCAAGGCGGCCTACGACGTGTTCCAGCAGAAGCTGGTCCGACGCCAGGTGAGCCTGAAGGTTCTCGACGCCTCCGACCCGAAACAGTCGGGCAAGGAGTACAAGATCACCGTCGCCCTCAAGGAAGGCATCAGCACCGAGAACGCCAAGAAGATCTCGAAGCTGATCCGCGACGAGGGCCCCAAGGGCGTCAAGGCGCAGGTCCAGGGCGACGAGCTGCGGGTGTCGAGCAAGAAGCGCGACCACCTGCAGGAGGTCCAGGCGCTCGTCAGGGAGCAGGACTACGACTTCGCGGTGCAGTTCACCAACTACCGCTGACCGGGTCGAGTCGGCCCGGGGTCAGCCGAGGATCGCCAGCGCGTCGCCGACGAGCTTGGCGGCCAGGACGGCGAAGAGGACCGTCATCACGGTGGCGTTGGTCGCCGTCAGCCACTCCCGGACGTCGGCGAGTACGGCGTCCGCGCGGGTCGGCGCCACCAGGGCGAACACGACCGGCGCGGCCACCGAGACGGCGCCGATCGCGACGAAGACCGCCACCACCACGACGCTGGACCCGACGCCGAGCTCCGCGGCGCCGATGCTCGCACCCGCCGCGGCGGCGAGGCCGAGGTTCTTGGGGTTGACCCCCGAGAGCAGCGCGCCCGTGCCGAAGGCCCGGATGGCACTGAACCCCGCCACCGCGGCCATCCAGCCGGGCAGCTGCGGCTCCTCGCCCGCGGCCGGGCGGGAGCGCCACTGCCGGACCGCGAGCGCCGCGAACGCCCCACCGATGACCAACCTGAGCCACCCGGCCACGGCGGACGGGTCGTCGCCGCCCGCGAGGGGCCCGAGCAGCGCGAACGCCGTGCAGGCCACGGCCAGTCCCACGACCCAGCCCGCCAGGAAGGCGGGACCGTTCACCCGCGCCGTCGGGGAGAACAGGATCAGGATCACCGCGATGATCGGGACGGGGCTGATCGCCACCCCGACCGCGTTGCCCAGGACGGCACCGATCGCCTCACCCATGGCCTCCCCCTCCGCGGCTCCGGCCGTGACTCTACTCCCGGCCGGGGCCGACGGCTCCTACGATGGCGTCCCGCCCGCGCCGCTCCCCACCCCGAGGCAGGCCCATGAACGACCCCCGCGCCACCGTCGACATCGAGGCACCGCTCGAGGTGGTCTGGGAGGTCATGCTGGACACCGCGTCGTACGCCGCGTGGAACCCGTTCGTGGTCCGTGCCGACACCGCCGACCCGCCGGCGGTCGGCAACCCGATCGTGCTGCACGTGCGGTGGGCCGACGGGTCGGGCACGACCTCGCCGGAGCGGATCAGCGCGATCGAGCCGCCGAGCTGCGATGCCGACGGGGTCACCCGCGCCTGCCTCTCCTACGTCTACGAGGGCTGGCCGGCGAGGCTGGGCCTCGTGCGCGGCGCCCGGCACCAGCGGCTGGCGCAGCGGCCGGGCGAGCCCACGACGTACGACACGGTCGAGCTGTTCTCCGGACCCTTGGTGCGGTTTGCGGGCCCGGGTCGGGTCGCGGAGGGGTTCGGTCGCCACGCGGCCGGCCTGAAGATGCGCGCGGAGGCCCTGGCCCGATAGAATGACCGGACATCCCGTGTGTCCGACATCACCCCCCGCACCCCTCTCAGTGGCTGGCTCGCGGTGGGTTACCCCTCGGTCGCCGACTACGCTGGGAAGTCGCGTCGTGACCATGTGACGAAGGCGACTGGACACCTGTCCACCGCAAAACTGGAACAGGTTCTAGAATCGGCTCGACGGACGCAGCCCCCGCTGCATCACGACCGCCATTGTCGTGCGAGGAAGTTGGACGAGAAGTGAGTGAGACCAAAGAGGTCAAGCAGCTGGACCGGGTGATCATCCGGTTCGCCGGGGACTCCGGGGACGGGATGCAGCTGACCGGTGACCGCTTCACCCAGGAGTCGGCGGCGTTCGGCAACGACCTGGTGACGCTGCCCAACTTCCCGGCCGAGATCCGAGCCCCCCAG
>CAYQZO010000408.1:0-2241 GCA_964421925.1 uncultured Acidimicrobiaceae bacterium | reverse complement strand
CTGCGAGGGCGCGGGCGGGTGGCACGACCAAGGTGGCGAACGACCCGTCGCCGACCGCCTCCACCACCCGCTCGACGCTGGTGGCGTCGTCGACGCGGAGCGATCCGTTGGCGGTCCGGCGCAACTCGGTGAGGTGGGCTCGTCCACCGAGGGCGCGCGCCATGTCGTCGGCGAGGGTGCGCACGTAGGTGCCGGTGCTGCACACCACCCGAAACCGGACCTCGGGATAGTCGCTCGGGGCCAGCTCCAGGATCTCGAGTTGGTAGACGTCCACCGACCGTGCTTCGCGGTCGACCACCTCGCCTTTCCGGGCGAGTTCATACAGGCGCCTGCCTTCGACCTTACGCGCCGACACCATGGGTGGCACCTGATGGATCCTTCCGGTGAATCGCTCGACGACCCCGGCCAGGTCGTCCTCGCCGACCGGAAGCGGGGTGCGGTCGATCACGGCGCCGTCGGCGTCCAGGCTGTCCGTGGCGACTCCGAACACGGCGGTCGCCTCGTAGGTCTTGGGGAAGCCCTGGATGAACCGGAGCAGCCGGGTGCTCCGCCCCAGGCCGAGCACGAGCAGGCCGGTCGCCATCGGGTCCAACGTCCCGGCGTGCCCGGTCTTGGTGCCGACCGCGTTGCGCACCTTGGCCACCACGTCGTGGCTGGTCCATCCCGACGGCTTGTCGATGAGGAGGAACCCCTCGGTCACGACAGCAGTGCGCTGATGGCGGTGACCGTGTCCTCGACGGAGCGGTTGGTGGTGAACCCTGCGGCGTTGTGATGTCCACCTCCGCCGAACTCGGCGGCGATGGCGGACACATCGACGCCACCCCGCGAGCGCAGGCTGCCCTTGAGGGTCCCCGGCTCGACTTCCTTGAGCAGCAGCGAGGTATCGGCCTCTTCTGCCAGGCGCACCACGTCGATGAGCCCGTCGGCGGCCTCCCAGGGGATCCCGGCCCGCTCCAGGTCGTGCGCCGTGAGCACCGACCACACCAATCCGGCACCTTCGTCCAGAACCGCTCTCCCCAGGACCTCGGCGATCACTGCGAAGTAGCCGAACGGAGCCTCCTCATACAGATGCCGCCCGATCGTCGCTGGATCGGCTCCGGCCTCGATGAGGGCTGCCGTGATCCGGTGCACCTCCGGTGTCGTCGAGGAGTACATGAAGCGGCCCGTGTCGGTGACCAGGCCGGTGTAGAGCGCGGTGGCCGCCTCCGCGGTGATCGGCCAGCCCATGCGATCGAGCAACAGGTAGACGAGCTGCGTGGTCGCCGCCGCCTGCGGGTCGATGAGCAGGACGTCGCCGAGATCATTGCCGCTCTTGTGGTGGTCGATGACGAGGACGGTGCCCGCTCCGGTGACTGCGGGTGCGACGCTCCCGACGCGTTCGAGCACCCCGGTGTCACACACCACCACGAGATCGAGATCCACCGACAGCCGATCCGGTGCCACCAACACGCTCTGATCGAGATAACGGAACTCGTTGCCGAGCACGAACGGCTCCCCGAACGACGCCACCGCCTGCTTCCCCGCGGCGCGGGCGCTGTGGGCGAGGCCAACGATGGCGCCGAGGGCGTCGCCGTCGGGGCGGACATGGCCGACCATCCCGATCCTCGTCGCCGCGGCGAGCGTGTCGGCGGCCGCCTCCCAGTCGGCGTCGGTCAGTCCCATTCCGCCTCGTCGGCGATCTCTTTGAGCAGCCGGTCGATCTTCAATCCCTCGTCGATGGAAGGATCGACCGAGAAGGTGAGCCGCGGTGTGTACTTCATCTTGACCTGGCGCCCGACCGCCTCCTGGAGGTGTGGAGCGGAGCGTTGCAGGGCGGATGCGGTCTCATCGCGGTCCTCGTCGGACCCGAGGACCGAGTAGAACACGATCGCGGTGCGCAAGTCGGGAGCCGTGTCCACACCGGTGATGGTGAGAAAGCCGATACCCGGATCCTTGAGCTCGGTGACCGCCTCGGCGATCACTTCGCGCAACAGCTCGTTGACCTTGCGCATGCGGGGCGTGGTGTCCCGCCGGGTCACGCCGGCTCCAGATAGATCGTCGTGGCGCCGAGCATCTCGACGTCGCGCCGGTTGTCCAGCTCCTTCTCCACGGAGCGGAGCATCCGATCCACCTGACCTTGGGTCGACGATACCGCGGCCACACCGAGGGCGGCTCGCTGCCACAGGTCCTGATGGTCCACCTCGGCAACGGCCACCGGGTTCGACTTGGCGATGTCTGCGATGAGGCGTTTGACCACGGCCC
>CAYQZO010000407.1:0-2243 GCA_964421925.1 uncultured Acidimicrobiaceae bacterium | reverse complement strand
ATCAACACCGGGGGCACGTGGGGTGGCGGCATCGGCCAGATCGGCGCCTACGGCGGCTCCTACGGCGGTGGGATGGAGACCACGTCGAGCACCGTTGCAGATCACAAGACCGGCTGGGCCAGGATCTGGCCCCAGGGCGGGAACAAGATCAACCTGTCCCGCTCCAACACCGGACCCGGGTCATTATCGGGCACCACCATCTTCTCCATCTACGTCGTGGCGTGGGGTACTGAGTGGACGATCCAGCGCGCCACCGTGACCGGCAACAACGGCGGCAACGGCATGAACATGGCCAGCCACTACAACACGGCGAGCATCTCCACCGCCGTGGACGGCGCACACACCTTCGTCCTCGCCTACGGGCAGGTCGATCACAACACCCTGTCGGCAGGCTGGGAGGGTTACGTCTGGGCCCTCGGCAGCGGCGCCGGCGCCCCCTCCAGCAGCGAGTCCACCGTCGCCGTCGGCGCCGAGACCGGCGCCCAGCGAGAGGTCGAGGTGTACGTCCACACCCACCCAACACTCGGCAACCAGTGGATCTTCGGCCCCGATGGGACCGGTCAGGGCATCATCAGCGGCAACGTCTCCGGCACGGTGACGATCGCCGACGCGTTGAGCCCCGAGACCCACACCGGGAGCTACAGCGCCGGCCGCCGCTTCGTCATCGTCGCCAACTCGTCGAACGGGGCGACCACCAACTACCCGAGGCCAATCGTGTGGGGCCAGCTCACCGGCGACACCCAAGCACGCTGGCAGCGGTCGCGAAGCGGCGAACCGGGGGCGTATTGGCTGCAGGCACCGGACTTCGGTGACATCGGGGTTTGAGTCCGTTCGCCGACCGGCATGACACCCACCTCAACCTGTGCCCGCAGCGGTGGCACGCAAAGGCCTCGTCGGTGGCACGGGCAAACGCTCTGGCGCTAGCGCCTCAGGCGCCTTCGCCCCGCAGTTGACGGGCGAAGAGAATCTCTTCTACGGGCCCCCGCTTCCGGGTGAGGAACCGAATCCCCTGCAAGGCAAGGACTGCCCCCCACAGGGCGGCCACGTAGAAGAACCACCAGCCACCCCCATTGAGGGCGTCGATCAACAGCAGGGCAGACACCACCACCGCATAGACGGTGGCGTGACGGATGAATCGCATCCGCCTGCGCACCTGCTTGCGTGCGTCCCTGAGCCGGCGGCGGCGGTCGCGGCGGTCGAGGGCGACCGCCTGTGCCACGGCGGCTTCCGAGATGCCGACCTCGCCCGCCACCGAGACCAGCTCGTCGTAGGTCAGCCCGCCGGCATCCGCGGCAAGCTCATCGAGGCGGGCGGCGAGCTCGACGAGGCCGGTGACCTCTTCTTTGGTGTACGCCTCTGACCGGGTGGATGCCATGGCCCAAGTGTACGCTCCCCACCCATGCACGACGACCTGGCCGCCGCCGTCGACGCCGGCTTCGAGAGAACGCGGCGCGACCTGGAGGAGCTGATCCGGATCCCGTCCGTGTCGAAAGACGGCTTCGACCCGACCCACGTGCGCCGCTCCGCAGAAGCCGCCGCGGCCCTGTTCGAGGACTCGGGGTTTACCAACGTCCGCCTCCTGGAGGTGGACGGCGCTCACCCCGCGGTCTACGGCGAGATCGCCGGGCCGCCGGACGCCCTCACCGTGCTCCTCTACGCCCACCATGATGTCCAGCCCCCCGGACCCGCCGAGGAGTGGGACGGAGACCCGTTCGAGCCCGTGGAACGAGATGGCCGGCTGTATGGCCGCGGTTCGTCAGACGACAAGTCCGGGGTCGTCGCGCACGCCGCCGCGGTGCGTGCCTTCGATGGGACGCTCCCGGTCACCGTCAAGGTGTTCGCCGAGGGCGAGGAAGAGGTCGGTTCGCTCCACGTCGACGCCTTCATGGATGCGTACGGAGATCTGCTCGCAGCCGACGTGGTGGTCGTCGCCGACCTGACGAACTGGCGCACCGGCGTCCCCGCCCTCACTACATCGCTTCGCGGTCTCGTCGACTGCACCGTCGAGGTGCGCACGCTCGAGAACGCAGTGCACAGCGGCGCGTTCGGCGGCGTGGTGCCCGATGCGATCACCGCCCTTGCCCGCATCATCGCCTCGCTTCACCACGACGACGGGTCGGTGGCCATCCCTGGTCTGGTGGGCGGCGAGGCCGACGACCTCGACGTCGACGAGCAGGGAATGCTGCGGCGTGCCGAGGCCGTGGACGGCGTCGAGCTGATCGGCACCGGGGGAATCAACAGCC
>CAYQZO010000406.1:0-2246 GCA_964421925.1 uncultured Acidimicrobiaceae bacterium | reverse complement strand
TCCGCTACGGCTTTCAGCTTCGCCAGCTCCTTCCTGAGCGGGCGCCCCATCAGCCGGTCCTTCAACGGCCGCACCCCGACTGCAACTGCCTTCATCCACCACGCGGTGGGCTCGAAGCCCATGGTGAACATGACCTCCGTCCGGTCGCCGCGGGGTTCCAGCGTGATGGACTCGGCGAAGTCGTACCCATTCTCCGGTGCGGTGATGCCGACGACGCGGCCCTCCTCGTAGGGGAGGACCGTGACCTGCGCCGGGCGGCCCCGGAACTTGTAGGTGAAGCGCGCGCCCTCGGCGAGCTCATCCGAGAGCATCTCGACATCGGAGATGTCCTCGAGCCACCTGGGCCAGGCGTTGATATCGCCCACCAGCGCCCACACCTCCGCCGCGGGCCGGTCGATGGTGACGGACTCGGTGACCTCCACCTATCCGGCGGCCAGCTTGGCGAAGAACTCGTTGATCGCGGCGGTGTCGTCCGAGAACGCCCAGCGCTCGGTGATCTTGCCGTCCTCGACGTGAGCGATCTCGGCAGTCCGGTAGGTAAACGACTCGCCGCCGGCCGTCACCGTCGCCGTGACCAATGCAACGAGGTGCTCGTCGTTGGCGACCACGTCGTGGACGTCGACGTCCCAGTCCATGCCTTCGTACTGGCCCATCGACTCCATCAGCGCCGCCTTGCCCTGGATGGTTTCGGCCCCGATCTGGTGCCACACCACGTCATCGGCGAGGTAGTCGGCCCAGGCCTCGAAGTCTTCGTTCTCCATCTTCTCCATTGCGTCGCGATACAACGCGGCGTTGGGATGCTCTCCCACGGTCCCTCCCTTCGGGTCTGGGACCAACGGTACCCTGGCGCCGCCATGCGCACCACACCCTTTCACGACCGCACCGACGCGGCCAATGAGACCGGGTTGTGGAACGAGTGGGCCGGCTACCGGGTGCCGCGCAAGTACCGCATCGACGAGAAGGTGGAGTACTTCGCGCTGCGCAACGCCGCAGGGCTCCTCGACACATCGCCGCTGTTCAAGTACCGCATCTATGGGCCGGACGCCGAGGCGCTGCTGGGGATCGTGTTCACCCGTGATGTCCGCACCTGTCGTCCCGGGCGTTCGCAGTACACCATGTGGTGTGACGACCGCGGCTTCCTCATCGAGGACGGGGTCGTCGTGCGGACCGCACCGGACGAGTTCTGGCTGACCTCGGCCGAGCCCAACCTCGCCCATCTGGAGAGCATGATCGGGCGGCGCCGGGCGGCGGTCGAGGACGTCACCGAACACTTCGGCATCGTGGCGCTCCATGGTCCGGAATCCCGTCACCTCCTGGCCGGGATCATTCCCGAGGTCACCGGCCTCGGCCTCTTCGAGGTGATGCAGGCCAAGATCGGGGATGCCGCGGTGATGATCTCGCGCACCGGCTACACCGGCGACCTCGGGTATGAGGTGTGGGTGGAGAGCGAGCACGCCAACGGTGTCTGGGACGACGTCACCGAGGCCGGCGCGGGGCGCGGGCTGCTCCCCTACGGCAGTCTGGTCATGCACATGGCGCGCATCGAGGCCGGGCTGCTCCTCATCGAGGTCGACTACGAGACCAGCCGGTTCGCCTGGACCGACGAGCAGCGGGCCACACCCGTGGAGCTCGGATACGGATGGATGTTTCGCCATCTCGACCGCGACGACCGGCCGTTCCTCGGCCGGGAAGCCATCGAGCGCGAGCTGGTCGACGGGACGTCGCGATTCCGTCTGGTCGGCCTCGACATCGACTGGCACGACCATGAACGCGTGTACCGGGAGGCGGGGCTGCCGCCGGCGAAGGAGCACGTCCCGATCGAGTGGGAGCTCATGGTCTACGACGACGAGCGGATCGTCGGGCACGCCTCCAGCTTCATGTACTCACCGCTGATGCAGCGCCACATCGCCATCGCCCGGGTCGCCCCCGAGCTGGCACGCCCCGACACAAAGGTGCGGATCGAGATGACCATCAACCACCGCAACCACCTCGTCGACGCCACCATCCGCCGCCTCCCCTTCTTCGATCCGGACCGCAAGACCGCCTGAGGAGCCCATGCCGAAGAGCACCAGCTACGACGCCATCGTCATCGGCGGAGGGCACAACGGCCTGGTGAACGGCGCCTACCTGGCCAAGGCAGGCCTCGATACGCTCGTGCTGGAGAGGCGCGACATCGTCGGCGGCGCCGCCATCACCGAGGAGCTCCACCCCGGCTTCCAGTTCACCACCTTCTCCTATGCGGTCAG
>CAYQZO010000405.1:0-2252 GCA_964421925.1 uncultured Acidimicrobiaceae bacterium | reverse complement strand
GAAGATCACCCGGAACCAGTCGTCGTCGGTGAGCTTGCCGAACCCGGCCGGGGTTCGCCGCGACTCGAAGAAGTTGCGGATCCACCATGCCGCCCCGCCGATCGCACCAAGCCCGATGAGCGCGGGGAAGACCCATCCGGGTATCTCGTCGATGAAGTCGGCGATCCCGTGAAAGACCGGGCTGAGGAAGCCGAGGATCGGCCAGGCGAACCAGCCGAGGACGGCGAACCCGAGGACGGTGAGGAACCAGGCGGTGGCCGGATAGGTGGTGCGCCCGGTCTGCTCCTGGAGCCGGTGCTGCCAGCGGGCAACGTAGCGGCCGACGATCACACCGGCGATGACGAAGACCAGCCACGGCCAGAAGCCACCGTCGGGGAAGATCCAGGCAAAGGCGAAGCCGCGGTTGGACGCCTTGAACCAATACTCGCCGACGTCGGCCTCGGTGAGATCCGGCAAGGTGATGGCCAGCGCCGACCAGAAGAAGATCTGGACCAGCAGCGGGATGTTGCGGATGGTCTCCACGTACGCGGTGCTGATCTTGGCGACGATGTAGTTGTTGGAGAGCCGGCCCACCCCGATGATGATGCCGAGGATGGTGGCGGCGATGATGCCGGAGATCGTCACCCGCAGCGTGTTGATGGCACCCACCAAGAGGGCACGGGCGCCGCTGTCGGGTGAGGTGTCGATCCCTTCCCGGATGTCGACGCCGGTCGGGTCGGTCAGCCAGTCGAACCCGAAGGAGATGCCGGATTGCTCGAAGTTGGACAGGGCCTGCGAGCCGAGGATGACGAAGACGGCGAGGACCGCGACGAGCACCACGATCTGGGCGAGCCACTTGAGGAACGTGGCGTTCCTCCACAGCGGAGTCTGCTCGTGCTGGGTGACCTCGACCGTCAAGCCCGATGCCTCCTCGACCTTCCGTTGTGCCCTGTGGGCGCCACCCTAGACGGAGGAAGGTCCGCTCGCTCAGAGAAACGGGGGCGCCTGCCGGCGCCCCCGTCTCAGTGTCGTTGTCTGGTTGCTCGGCTCAGCGGGCCGGTGGCGCGTAGATCAGACCGCCGTCGTACCACTGGGCGTTGAACGAGCCTTCCCGCACGAACCCGAGATTGTCCAGGTTGCGCGAGTAGATCTCGGCGTAGTTGCCGACCTGCTTGATGGCGTTGTAGAACGCTTCAGCGTCCAGCCCCATCTTGGTCTGCAACTCGTCTTCGCCGGTGCCGAACAGACGCGCCAGTTCAGGCGTCGCTTCGCGCATGTCGTCGATGTTGGCCGAGGTCACGCCGTTCTCGTCGGCGATGAACGTGGCGAACACGAGCCACTGCACGATGTCGAACCACTGGTCGTCACCCTGGCGGGTCACCGGACCGAGCGGCTCTTTGGAGATCGGCGACGTCGGGAAGATCACCCAGTTCTCCGCACCCGGCGTCCCGGCCGCAACCTCGGCGGCGCGGTTGCCGAACAGGCCCGAACCGTCGGTGGTCACGAGGTCACATGTGCCGGCCTTGAACTTCTCCATCGCCTCCGGGAACGTCTCCACCGTCTCCAGGGTGATGGTGGAACCGGCCACACGGGCACCCTCGGTGATGTTCTTCTCGGTGGTGGTGCCGGCGTTGGTGCACACCGTGGCCCCGTCGATGGCTTCGAAGCCAGAGTTCGCGGTCAACCCGGGAATGCTCGCCGGGTCGCCCATCATCTGCTGACCGTCGTAGAAGGTCGTCGCCGTGAACTGCATGCCGATGTCGGTGTCACGACTCTGGGTCCAGGTCGTGTTCCGGATCAGCACGTCGATCTCGTTGTTTCTCAGCGCCTCGAACCGCTCCGCGGCCGTCAACGGCCTGAACTCGACCGCCTCGCTGTCGCCAAGGACTGCTGCGGCGAGCGCCCGGCAATAGTCGGCATCGAACCCGGTGGCGCTACCGTCGGGCTGCGTCTCCGAGAAGCCGACCGCCGTGCCGCTGACGCCGCACTGGAGCACGCCGCGATCCTTGACCGCCTGGAGCGTGTTCCCTGCGGGCTGCTGGCCGCCGTCGCCGTCCGCGCTGGTCGTGGTGGTGGTGTCTCCCTCACCATCACCTCCGCAGGCGGCAAGCACGAGGGCCAGCACCGCAAAGAGCAGTGCTAGTCGTTTCATCATCAGGGAATACCCCTTCCTTCCTCCGTACTGCTACGCGGCCTCAGGGCCGCAACCCCCCGCGAGGGGGGTGCCGGTGAAAGTTAGTCGGGTGGCCAGAAGGTGGGCAACTAGTGGGCCC
>CAYQZO010000404.1:0-2254 GCA_964421925.1 uncultured Acidimicrobiaceae bacterium | reverse complement strand
GAACTGCCGAGCGAGGCCCCACTCACGACTCGAAGCTCGATCGCTCCTGCTGGCGCCTCGAGCAGAGCCATGCCCGCGAGGAGGGCTCGCGCTCATCACCGGCGAGCCAGGGGCGGGCAAGAGCGTGGTTCCCTTCGGCCCTTGACAGCGCTGCTCCCTCCCGCCTAGAGTCCACGTGAAGCGAGAGTAGGCAGACCAGGGTCAGGTCGCTCCGCTCCTGCGTGAGCGACCGAAGGCGCTGGTCGCGGTGGAGGAGCGAGGCGTTGGCTACCGCGTGTCCGAGGAGTTCCCCGACGGTGAGCTGTCGGGGACGATGATCCCGACCCCGATCGACGAGCTGGTGCGCCATCCGGTCAGCCGTGTCATCATCCGCGATCCCGCTGCCACCGCGGACGACTTCGTCGACCTGGCTGCGCGGCTGGGCCTCCACGGCACCGACTACGTCGCCGGCTGGACCGCCTGGCTCGACCTCTCGCCCGTCGGCGTGACCAAGGCCTCCGGCCTCGAATACGTCGCCGAGCAGCTCGGCGTGGACCGCGGCGACACGCTCGCGATCGGCGACGGCCGCAACGACCGGGAGATGCTGACCTGGGCCGGGCGCGGTGTCGCGATGGGCCAGTCGGTGCCCGAGGTGCAGTCGGTCGCCGACCACGTGACCGGCAGCGTCGACGACGACGGCGCTGCCGCCGAGCTGGACCGATGGTTCCGCGGCGCCCCCGAGGAGGCGCAGGTGCCGGGCATCCATGGTGGGATGGCCTGATGCGACGAGTCGTGAGGCGTGTCCGAGCCGGGTGGCTGGCCCGGGCTGCCGCGCTGGCGCTGATGGGCACGGCGGTGCTGGTGTCGCCGCCGGCGGCCCACGCGACACCCGACGCCGCGGCCGGGCAGTGCCGGGACTTCGACCTGGCCGACTCGGCCCAGGTCGCGGAGAAGGCGGCCGCCGCCGACGCGATCTTCGAGGGACGCGTGGTGGCCACCGAGAAGCGGGATCGCTCGTCCGGCGACGTCGACTTCGCGAACACCGTGAAGGTGCTCGTCCCCTACCAGGGCGACCTCGCCGCGGACGAGCGCGTCACCGTCGTCACGGGGCGGTCCCGCGACGACGGCCTCGGCAGGCTGACCGAGAAGGCCCGCTACCTGTTCTTCGCCACCGAGCAGCGCAGCGGCGCCTTGATCGCGACACGATGCGGAGGCACGACCGAGCTCGACGGTACGCTCGAGCAGCGCTTCAGCAGCGTGCTCGAGCAGGTGATCGCGGACGCCGAGGAGCCCGAGGTCGTCGTCACGCTCGCCGAGCCCGAGGGGGGTACGACGACCCCGCCCTCCCTGGGCCGGTCGGTGGCACCCGGCCTCGCCCTGGGTCTGGCCGGGATGCTCGGGCTGGCCGTCGTGGTCGGCGTCGGCTCGCGCCGCCAGCACTGACGTCCTAGAGGTACATCCCGCTGCTCGACGGACCCTCGGTCGGCTCCTCGCCGTCGGCCCGCGGCTGCTGCGGGCCCGGCGACATCCCGGGCGGCAGCGCGCGGCGGATCTGCTCGAACTGGGCCCGCGCCGCCATCTGCTGGGCGTAGATCGCGGTCTGGATGCCGTGGAAGAGCCCCTCGAGCCAGCCGACCAGCTGGGCCTGAGCGATGCGCAGCTCCGCCTCGGACGGCGTCTCCTCGGAGAACGGCAGGGAGAGCCGCTCCAGCTCCTCGATGAGCTCGGGGGCGAGGCCCTCCTCGAGCTCCTTGACCGAGGACTTGTGGATCTCCTTGAGCCGCTGTCGGCTGGCCTCGTCGAGCGGGGCCGACTTCACCTCTTCGAGGAGCTGGCGGATCATGCTGCCGATCCGCATGACCTTGGCCGGCTGCTCCACGAGGTCGGTGATGTGGCGCTCGCCGTCCTCGTCGTCCTCCTGCCCGGAGCCCGGGGCGGGAGCGGACATGGCCATCCCGTCAGGGCCGATCACGACGACGCGCGGGTCCTCGCGGTCGCCCTTGGGCTCGGGGTTCTCCTCGGTCATGCCCCTCACCTTACGCAGTGAGGACGATCTTTCCGACGTGCGAACCGGACTCCATGAGGCGGTGCGCCTCGCCCGCCTGCTCCATCGGGAAGGTCTCGTGGACGAGCGTACGCACGGACCCGTCGGCGACGAGGGGCCACACGTGCTCGACGACACCCGCGCAGATCGCGGCCTTCTCCCCTTCCGGACGGCCACGCAGCTGGGTGGCGATCACCGCTCCGCGCTTGGTGAGCAGCTTGCCGAGGTTCA
>CAYQZO010000403.1:0-2256 GCA_964421925.1 uncultured Acidimicrobiaceae bacterium | reverse complement strand
AGGGCCTTGGCGACGAGCGCCGAGCCCCCGACGGCGTGCGCCACGTACTGCCCGAACGCGAACGCGTACAGCGCGATCGTCAGCGTGTAGGCGATCAGCAGCATCCACGAGAGGGCGCCGGCCAGGCCCTCCCGATCCATGCGCTCCCCAACACCGGCGTTGCGGAGAGTCTCGACCGTCCCCCACTCAAGCACGCCGGCGCGTACCCGGGACAGCACGTATTCGCGGGTCTGGCGCTCGAGGACGATGCTGTCGACCCCGTTGAGATACAGGATCTGGTTGAGGAGCAGCCCGGAGGGGCCTCCGCCGATGATCACCACCTGGGTGCGGGTGCGCTCAGCCACCGCTTTACGGTACCTGCCCGGTATCCAGCCCGCGGAGGGTCTCGACGGTGGCGCGGGTCATCACCGGATCGACCTCGAGGATCTCGAGGAGTTGCGCTGCCGCCTCCATCTCCTTGCGCCGCCGGACGTAATGGACTTCGGTGCTCGCCACCAACCGCCGCAACAGATCCACGTCCGCATCGGAAACGGTCTGGCCGATGTGCTCCCAGTACCAATCGGTCTCCCCGGCAGCGTCGGCCATGGTCGAGGCCTCCATGAGCACCGCGGCGAGTCCCTTCATGAACACGCTGCGGATGAGCTTGCGCATGGCGGCGACACCCGGCTCATCCCCCACCACTTCGACGCTCGCTCCGAGCGGCTTCATCATCTCGGCGTACGCCTCCGCCCCCGGCCCCGAGGCGAGCGAAGGCGTGGCCAGACCTTTGCCGGGCACCGGCGCCATCAGGGCGACATCGGCGAAGGGCAGCCCGCGAAGGGTGGCCGTGTCGTTGAGGTCCTCCTTGAGCGAGGGCGGGGCCGTCGACAGATCGGCGTAGAGCGTGCCGCGGCCGATCACATCCCAGGCCTGGGCGATGGCGGCCTGGGCATCGGCGGCGGCCGTGACTGCCATGACGAGGTCGGCGCCGCGCACCGCGGTCTTGGGATCATCGTGACGCTCGACACCGGGTGGCGTGTCGACGTCGGCGGGGTCGAATCCGTGAACGCTCGCCCCGGCGGCGGCAAGGTCGGCGGCGATCAGCGAGCCGGCTTCGCCGAGGCCGAACACCGTGATCGTCGTCACGTTTCGTCGCGATACTCGACGCCGAGCTCTTCGAGCTTGTCGCGCAAGCCGTAGAAGTCGACACCCAGCTCGCCGGCCTCCAGCCTGGCCCGGGTGCTCTCCTCCTTGTCGAGCCGCGCCCTTGCCGCCTCCAGCGCCGCCACCGCCTCGTCTCGCGGCACCACCACTACGCCGTCGTCGTCGGCGACGATCACGTCGCCCGGGTTGATCTCGGCGCCCGCCACCGCCACCGGCACGTTGACCGAGCCCGCGGTCGCCTTGGCCGAACCTGCCGAATGGATGGCGCGGGTCCACACCGGAAAGCCCATCTCCTCGAGCTCGGCGCTGTCGCGCACGGCGGAGTCGATCACCAGCCCGATGGCTCCGTGCCGCCGCATCGACGCCGCCAGCAGATCGCCCACCATGCCGTGGATCCCGGGGTTGGTCAGGGCCACGACCAGGACATCACCCGGTTGGAGCATCTCGATGGAGGCATGCACCATCAGGTTGTCGCCGGGCGCCGACTCGACCGTTACCGCCGACCCGGCGATGCGGGCACCACGCTGGATCGGCATGATCTCGGGCCCGAGCAGCCCCTTCCTGCCCTGGGCCTCGTAGACGGTGGCGACGCCGGCCTCGGCGAGGCCGGCGATCACCTCGGGGTCGGCCCGGTCGATCTTGCGTACGATGACGTTGTCGCTCACCTCAGCCCAGCTCGGTCGCGACCTGCGGGTAGACCCGCTGGTAGGCCTCGCCCATGGTATCCGTGGTGAGCCCGAGGTTGGGGCCGGAGTTCCGCCTCGCCTGAACGCCCCGGCGCTTCGCCACGTCGGTGTAGTAGCTCCACAGGTGCTCCTGGCCCTCCATGCACTCCATGGCCGCCAGCTTCTTGTCCCACACCTCGGTGATGTCGAGGAGCACATCGGGCATGAATCCGCAGTACTCGCTCTGGTGCGGCTCGAACATGAAAACGGGCGGTGCGCCGATGACCTCGGTTTCAGGATCGAATCCCGGTGCCTGGGCCATGATGCGCGCCTCCTTCGCCAGCCGGGAAGCCGTGGCGTGATCGAAGTTCCACGGGTCTTCGGTGGTGTGGGTGAGCACCACGGTGGGTTGCACCTCCCGGTAGACCTTGGCCAGCCGTTCCCGCAG
>CAYQZO010000402.1:0-2258 GCA_964421925.1 uncultured Acidimicrobiaceae bacterium | reverse complement strand
ACAGCTACTTCGCCGACGGTCTGATGATGGCGCTCGTCATCTCCCTGATGCGAATCCCGGGGCTCGATGTCATCAGCGAGACCTCGACTCTCGGCTATCGCGACCAGCCGTTCTCGGCCCAGCAGATCGGTCACGAACTGGGAGTCCGCTACGTGTTGGAGGGAGCGGTGCAGCGATCCGGTGACAAGGTGCGGGTGATGACCCAGGTCCTCGATGTCGAGGAATCGACGACGGCGTGGGCGGATCGCTACGAGGCCACCTTCGATGACATCTTCGCCGCTCAGGACGACATCGTCTCGTCGATGGTCAGTGCACTCGACATCGAGTTGATTCGAGGCGACGTGGCCAGAATGTGGCACGCGGATATGGATCCGGCAGCCGTCGAGCTGGGCTACCGCGGGCTGCAGCAGATGAGCACGGGCAACTCGAAGCGGGCGGTGGAGAGCTTCACCCAGATCATCGAGCGGGAGCCCGAATCCCCCGTCGGCTACATGATGGCTGCTCTGGCCCACCTCTGGACTGGACTCTTCACGCCCGGCGAGGATGTCGATGCGCACTACGCCGAGGCCGAGCGCTTCGCCAACCAGGCGATCGAGCGAAACGATGAATCGGGTCTCGGCCATACCGTGCTGGCCCACGTGCTGATTCACCGCCACGAGTGGGACCGAGCGATGGAGGCGGCCAAGCTGGCGACGGCACAGCGTCCGTCCTGCGACCTCTCCTACGGCATCGCGGCGTCGGTGATGCGTTACCTCGGCGAGACGGACGACGCGGTCGACTACGCCCAGCGGGCGATCAGGCTCAGCCCGTTGTTCGCCAGCTGGTACGAGAGCATCCTGGCCAACACCGAGTTCGTCGCCGGCAACTACGACGAAGCCGCCGAGATCGCCGAGGGAGTGGTTGCCGAGGACGACACGCAGCTCGACGCCCTACTCACGCTCGCCGCCGCCCAGTCGGCGCTCGGTCGGGAACGCCATGCTGCAGCAGCCCTGAGCCATGCCAAGGAGGCTCGTCCGGGGCTGAGCGCCGAGGCGCTTCGCAGCGGACTGCCGTATCGCGATGCGTCGGCGCTCGCCCGCTTCATCGAGGAACTCGAGTCGAGCGGCCTCGAATAGTCACCCGCCGATCGAGCCGCCGCGGTGCGGTATCGTTGGCGTGTAGGCCGATCATGTCTCGATTCACCCCACCTTACGACGCTGCGATGATCCGGCGTGCCTTCCGCTCCGCCGACGCCCGCGGCGAGGCCGCACTCAACGGGCTCCTATACGCCGCCGGGGCGCTCGTGATGTCGGCGGTGCTGTTGATCACCACGGCCCCTGCTCTCTTCGGCGTCGTGCTGTCCGTGATCCCGTGGCTGATGCTGGGGGCTGCCGCCTGGTGGTGGCTGAGACCGGCGCTGCTCGGTGAGGCGAACGCGCGGCGCCGGCGACGTCAGTATCTCGACCGGGCCCGAGAGGCTGCAGTCGAGATGCTGCTCGACGACGATACGCGACCCGACGATCGTCGGCTCGCCGCGGCGTATCTGTCGGGGGAGGTCCCCGAAGCGGAACGGCCGCAGGCGGCGAGGCTGCTGCTCGGCTCGACCGAGCCTTGATCGAGCTGAGCACGAGCATCGTGGTCGACGCTCCACCGGCGGTGGTCTGGGCCGATCTGTCCGACATCGCCGCTCATGCCGAGTGGATGGCGGACGTCGTCGATATCCGCTTCATCACGGCGTCGAAGTCGGGGGTGGGGACGACTTACGAGGTCGACACCCGGTTCGGGCCGTTTCGGCTGGGTGATCGGCTCGAGATCAGCGAGTGGGTGCCTCTCGAGACGATCGCGGTGCGCCGGGGCGGTGTGGTAGGAGGAGAGGGTCGCTTCGGGCTCGAGGAGGTCCCCGAGCATCGAACCCGCCTGACGCGAGACATGCGTATCGACTTCCCCTGGTGGATGGGAGGGCCGGCCGGGGAGCGTGTGGCGGTACCGATCCTGCGCTCGCTGTTCCGCTCCAGCTTGCGGGCCTTTGCGGCCCGGCACGCCCGGGGAACCTAGCTCAGGTCGTCGAGCAGCGAAAGGCGAGGGCTTCCTGATCGGGCTCTGCGGGGAGGGGGGCCTCCTTCGAGGAAAGTGCCCCGACGTACACACCGGTGAGGACGATGGCGCCCCCGATGACGAGGCTCCTTCCGAGGGGCTCGTCGAGGATCAGGGCCGCCGCGGCGGCGGCCACGAAGGGCATCAAGACGAACTGGTACGAAGCCCGCGACGCCGTCCAATGC
>CAYQZO010000401.1:0-2259 GCA_964421925.1 uncultured Acidimicrobiaceae bacterium | reverse complement strand
GATCAAGGGTGCGGTGGGGCCGGCGGCCGATCAACAGGTCAACAAGTTCGTCAACGCCCTGATGAACGATCTGGAGGCTGCAGGCGTGAAGGACGAGCCGCTCGGGGTCGACTTCATCGACATCAACCTGATCAGGGAGTTCGAGAAGCGCAACATCACCTGGACCGACGGGATGTCGCCGATGATGGAGGCCAGGGCCATCAAGAGCCCGGACGAGATCAAGGCCTTCTCCATCGTGGGGGCGATCTGTGACTACATCCACTACGAGATCACGAACTTCATCAAGCCGGGACAGACCGAGAACGAGGTGGCGGCCTTCGGGTTCGAGAAGCTGTACTCGATCCCGGGAATGGAGGACGTCGAGGACGTCATCGTCTCCTCCGGGCCGAACGCGTGGCCCAACTGGCGGAACTTCTCCGACCGGATGATCCGGCCCGGGGAGCTGGTGATCATCGACCTGGCCGCCCTGACCTGGAACGGCTTCAAGTCGTGTGTGTATCGGACCTACTGCGTCGGCGGCGAGCCCACCGACGAGCACAAGAAGACCTACGAGGAGGCCCACAAGTGGCTGTGGGACTCGATCGAGGCCACCAAGCCGGGCGTCACCACCGCCGACGTCGCCGCCAAGTGGCCCTCGGCCAAGGAGGCGTGGGGGTACGAGGAGGAGGACCAGGCCGCGGCCAACAACTGGGGCCACGGGCTCGGGCTCGCCCAGTACGACCCGCCGGTCATCTCCAGGACCTGGTCGCTGGACTTCCCGGTGGAGATCGAGCCCGGGATGACTTTCGCCCTGGAGACCCAGCACGGGAAGATGCACGAATACGGGGTTCGCCTCGAGGAGATGATCTACGTCACCGACACCGGTATCGAGCTGGTCTCCACCTACAAGAACCACGAGATCATCTCGACTGCGTGATCCTCGACCTCGACGATGAAGCGAGTCTCGATCCGCATCGGGCCGGGCTCAAGGCGGCGTGGCTGGCGCGAGCACGACGGGAGGGGCTGCCGGTGCTATCGGGGTTCGTCGTGGAGTCCGGCGCATCACACCACCACATGGGTGTTGGTGCCGAGGCGCTGGCCGGGAGGGGATCCGGCGGGGCTCGCCTCGCCGTAAGCGGCGAGCCCATCGGATTCGCCGATGCTCTGATCGCGTCAGGGCAGCGCCTTGGCTCACCGTTGGTCGCCCGCAGCTCGACCATGCTGGAGGGAAAGGCAGAGTGGTCGGGGGCGTTCACGTCGTATCTCGACCTTTCCCCCTCCGAGCTGCCGAAGGGTGTCGTCGGCTGCTGGGCGTCGGCGTTCTCTCCCGACGCCCTCGGCCGCCAGGATGCCGTCGGGCTCGCGCCCGGCTCCATCGCGATGGCGGTGCTCGTCCAGCCCGCGCTGCAGCCGGAGGCCGGGGGCACCGCCACGATCGACTCGAATGGGTCGGTGGTCGTTCACGGGATCGCCGGCTCACCGGCCCCGCTGCTCACCGGATGGAGCCCAGCGCTGTCCGACGAGGATCTCGTTGCGCTGATGGGGACGGAGGGCCTCGACGAGCTGGCCGAAGTCATGGCCGAGGCCAACGCCACCCTCGGAGCCACCCACGTCGAGTGGGCGGTCGACGACCGGCTGTGGATCCTCCAGCTGGGCAGCTTCGACCTGGATCCGCCGGATGTCGAGCTGGTCGATATCGGAGAGGACGTCGATCCGTTGTGGCTCCAGGTCGTCAGGGCACTGGCACGGGCCTCGGGTTCGTTGGGGGAGGAGCTCATCCTCCCCTGGGCGCTGGCCGGCCTCCCCGGCGATGGCGCCCCGCCCCCGGGATCGGATCTCCTCACGCTCGAGGACGCCGAACGGCTGAGCCATGAGCTCACCGCCCAGGTGTGGGGCGCGGACGCCGACACCGCATCCAAATTGGCCGCCGAGAGCCTCCGGCAGCTCCGGGGTCCCGATCCAATCAGTGCGTTGACGACGATCAGGCAACTCGAGCCCGCTGATGCCAAGAGCGCGCGCCGGCTCATGGCGGCCGTTGCGGAGCTCGAGCCGCGCGGGTCCGTAGATCGGATCGGGAGGCGGAGGTGGGAGCCGCTGATCGCCGCGGTCGTGCTGGTGGCGGGCGAGCGCTACCAAGGCACCCCTGCGGTACCCGGCCTTGGAGCCGGCATCGCCGCCACGGTGTCTCCCGGTGAGGACGCGCGCGCCTTTGCCGCACGCAACGTCGTGGTGACCGGGCATCCGCTTCCGTTTGCGGCTCCCCTGCTCTGGGACGCGGCC
>CAYQZO010000400.1:0-2260 GCA_964421925.1 uncultured Acidimicrobiaceae bacterium | reverse complement strand
GACACCTTCGCCAGCGCCGACCTCGCCCGCTACAAGGGGCTGTATGCGGCCTACGACGGCGACTCGGTGATCAGCGACAACGAGGCGTTCCTGGAGAACTACCGCCGCATCGTCCACCAGATCGGACGGTCCTTCCCCCACACGGGCATTGAGATTCTGCTCCACAACCTGGTCAACCCGTCGCGGTCGCTCGTCGACATCGAGAACGGGGAGGTGACCGGACGCTCCGTGGGCAGCGGCGCCACCAACCTGGTCCTCGACCTGAAGACCCGCAAGCAGCGCGGCGAGGACAAGGTCAACTACGAGCTCAACATCGGGGCCCGCCAGTTCAAGTGCACCACCATCCCGATCTTTCGCCCCGAGTACGGGCTCGTCGGGGCGATCTGCATCAACATCGACACTCGCTTCCTGCGCGAGCACGTCGCCGGTGACGAGGAGCGGCTGGCGGCCTTCGTCGACAACCTGCTCCGCACCGACTTCGAGCTCGACGAGAACATCCTCTCCCCCGCTGAGTATCAGAGCGCGCTCCACGGCAAGCGCCACTTCCTCGACGAGGCGATCCGTGCCGGAAGCGGAGGAGCCCAGGAGCGCCAGCTCGCCGCCATCCTGTTCTCCGACATCGTCGGGTTCACCCGGTTGATGGGAGATGACGAAGCCGCGGCCCTCGCCATCCGCGACGCCAACGGGGGGATCCACCGGCGTCTCATCTCCAGCAACCGCGGACGGCTCCTCAAGGATCTCGGCGATGGCTTCCTGGCCAGCTTCGCCTCGGTGTCGGATGCGGTCGCCGCCGCCCAGGCCATTCAACGTGCCGTGGGCGAGGACGGCCGGTACCAGGTACGGATCGGAATCCACCTCGGCGAGGTGATCCGCGCCGACGGGGATGTGCACGGAGACGGGGTCAACATCGCCTCCCGCATCGAGGCCGAAACCCCGCCCGGCGGCATCGGCGTGTCGGCCGTGGTCTACGACAACGTCAAGAACAAGGAGGGGCTCAGCGCCACCCTGCTCGGGGAACGCGAGCTGAAGAACGTCGCCGAGCCGGTGACGCTGTACACCATCGACTCCTCGAGATAGCCGGCGCCGCCTACTCGGCGTCGGCCACGTCGAACTCGTTGCCCTGCGGATCCGCGCAGGTCGTCCAGTGGAAGCCCTCGATCTCGTGGTCGGCGAGGCGCTTTCCGCCCAGTTCCTCGATCCGGGCGACCACCTCTTCCCGATCCGGCGTGGAGAGGTCGAGGTGAGCCCGGTTCTTCACCGTCTTCGGCTCCGGGACCAGCTGGAAGGCGAGGTTGGGACCGTCACCGTTCATCTTGGAGAGAAACACGTAGTCGGGGTAGCGGGCCGCCACCTCGAGGTCGAGGAGTTCGCCCCAGAAGGCGGCCAGCTCCTCCATGTCGTTGCAGTCGATGACCAGCGAGGCCACTCGCGGCGTGTCCATGTCAGTCCTCCTCGAAGTCGCTGTGCATCCGGCTGGCCGTCGGGCCGCTCTGCCCCTGGTACTTGGACCCCAGCTCGGGCGATCCGTACGGGTGGTCGGCGGCGGTGGTCATCTCGTAGAAGCTGATCTGGCCGATCTTCATCCCCGGGTAGATGGTGATGGGGAGGCTGGCCACGTTGGAGAGCTCCAGGGTCACCTGCCCTTGAAACCCGGGGTCGATGAACCCGGCGGTGGAGTGAATGAGCAGGCCGAGCCTGCCCAGGGATGACTTCCCCTCCAGGCGGGCGACCACGTCGTTGCCGAGGCTCACCGTCTCCAGGGTGGTGCCGAGCACGAACTCACCCGGATGGAGGATGAAGGGATCCTCCTCGGAGGCCTTCACCTCGGTGGTGAGGTCCGCCTGGGGGGCTTTGGGGTCGATGTGGGGGTAGCGATGGTTCTCGAAGACCCGGAAGCGGTAGTCACACCGTACATCGACGCTCGACGGCTGCACCAGGGATGGATCGAAGGGATCCAGGCCGATCCGCCCGTCGGCGATCGCCTGGCGGATGGTGCGGTCGGAGAAGATCATCCGGGGAGGCTACCGCGGCTCGGGTACCGCCTCATCGCACTGGGTGAAGTACGACACCGGCGTCCCGGTGCCGGTCGTGATGGGCAGGATCTGGAGCAGGGCCGCCCCCTCCATCTCCTCCCCGAACCAGTCGAAGGACACGTCGGCCATGTACAGGTTGTCGAGCGGCGTCACCGTTCCCGGCACCAACGACACCGAGACGGAGAAGGGCCCGAGTACCGGACCGGCGAGCGCCAGGTTCTCGATGT
>CAYQZO010000399.1:0-2263 GCA_964421925.1 uncultured Acidimicrobiaceae bacterium | reverse complement strand
GGGAAGTCGACGCTGCTGCGGGTGGTGGCCGGGCTGCAGCGACCCGACACCGGAGACGTGCGGTGGGACGGCGAGTCCATCCTGGACGTGCCCGTCCACAAGCGCGGGTTCGGGATGATGTTCCAGGACTTCGCCCTCTTCCCCCACCGCACCGTGGCGCAGAACGTCACCTTCGGCCTGCGCATGCGCAATCTGCCCTCTGATGAGGTCGCCGCCCGCACCGAGGCCGCGCTCGATCTGGTCGGCCTCGCCGGATACGGTCCCCGCTCGGTGGCGACCCTGTCGGGGGGCGAGCAGCAACGGGTGGCCCTGGCCAGGACGCTGGCCCCCGAACCCCGGCTGGTGCTGCTCGACGAACCGCTCTCGGCGCTCGATCGCGTGCTGCGCGAGCATCTCGTCGAGGAGATGCGAGACATCTTCGAGGAGCTCGAGGCCACCGCGCTGTACGTGACGCACGACCGCGACGAGGCCTTCGCCATCTCCGACCGGGTGGCGGTGATCGACCGGGGCCATATCGTCGCCGAGGGCACGCCCGAGGGGCTGTGGACCGCTCCCCCGAGCCCGCGAGTCGCCGACCTCATCGGGGTGGAGCACGAGTTGTCCTTGGACGGCGACGCCAACGGAACCGTCGATCACGTCAGCTTTCGCGCCGGGAGCTATCGCGTCGTGGTCGCCATGGACGACGGCACCAGGCGCATCGCTACGTCGGCGACCAAGCCGAAGAGGGGTGATCGCGTCCGGCTGGAAGCTGGTAGCCGGTAGCTGGTAGCTCAGTCCAGCAGTTCCGCGGTGAACACCACCTGGGCGAACTCGGCCTGCAGGTTGACCACGGTGTAGCGGGCGACCTCACGGGCCCGGAAGACCTGGTGGTTCGGAGCCTCGATGTCGAAGGTGCAGGTGGCGTCGTGGACGAAGAGCACCTCGTAGCCGAGGTCGGCTGCCATCCGGGCGGTCGTATCACAGCACACGTTGGTCTGGATACCGCAGATGGCTACGCCCTTGACGCCCTGCTCCTGGAGCCAGCCGTGCAGATCGGGCTTTCCCATGAAGGCCGAGCGCGTCGACTTGACCACGAGCAGGTCGGGCTTGCCGGCGACGACATCCTTGAAGGCATTGCCGTCCCTGCCGGGGCTGAGCGGGGAGAGCTCGTCGTGGGCGTCATGGCGTACGAAGACGATCGGCCACTTCTGGGCCCGCCAGGCTTCGATCAGCTTGGCAACGTTGGCTTCGCACTCCGGGTTGTTGCGAGCGCCGTAGTACGACGGGTCGTCGTACCCCTTCTGCATGTCGATGACGATGAGCGCGGTGCTCCCATTCCAATCCGTCACCAGCGTTTCCTCTCTGTTCCACGTCGTTACGAGAACAGCATCGGACCAAGCTTGGCGAACTCGTCACGAGACGAGTACGGGACGATGTAGTTCTCTTCGACCCGGATGTCATCGACGTGTTCGGCCACCTCCTCAATAGAAATCGGACCATCTTCTTCCGGATGTTTGAAAAAGCCTTGACACAGCCCGGTGAAGATTCGGCTCACCGAGCCCCCTCCGATCGACCACACCTCCCCGCTCAGCTCGCATTCCTCGGATACCAGGTAGGCCACGGCGGGGGCAACGGACGACGGCGCGAACTGGCCGGCCATCTCGCCGAGGATCTCTTCGGTCATGCGGGTTTGAGCGATCGGAGCGATGGCGTGGACGGTGATTCCGTACTTGGCGCCTTCCAGCTTGAGCGCGTTCATGAAGCCGAAGAGGCCCGCCTTGGCGGCGGCGTAGTTGGTCTGCCCGAAGTTGCCGAACAGGCCGGACGCCGACGAGGTCATGATGATGCGCCCGTACTGCTGCTCCTTCATCTTGGTGAAGGCGGGCTGGGTGACGTAGAAGGCGCCCTTCAAGTGCACGGCGAGCACCGCCTCGAGATCGGCCCAGTCCATGTTGGCCAGAGTGACGTCGCGCAGGATGCCGGCGTTGTTGATGAGGATGTCCACCCGCCCGAAGGCGTCGAGTGCCGCATCCACGATGGCCGTGCCCCCCTCCGGGGTCGCCACCGAGCTGTACTCGGCGATTGCGGTGCCGCCGGCGGCTTCGATCTCGGCGACCACCGTGTCTGCGGTCTGGGCGTCCTTGCCCTCTCCGTGCACCGTGCCGCCGAGGTCGTTGACAACCACGGCCGCGCCCCGAGAGGCCAGCAAGGTGGCGTACTCCCGACCGAGGCCGCCCCCGGCGCCGGTGACGATGGCGACCCGGTCCTGGAAATCGATCATGTG
>CAYQZO010000398.1:0-2287 GCA_964421925.1 uncultured Acidimicrobiaceae bacterium | reverse complement strand
AGCCGTGGGGGCGCCCGTCCTTGTAGAAGGTGTACTCCTGCTCCATGCCGAACCACGGCTCGTGGTCCTTGTACTTCTCGGCGACCTCGACGAGCGGGGCCCGGGTGTTGGAGGGGTGTGGCTCCATGTCGACCGTGAGCACCTCGCACATGACGAGGACGTCGTCGCCGCCGCGGATCGGGTAGGGTTTGACCATCACCGGGCGTAGCACGCAGTCGGACTGGTCGCCCGGCGCCTGCTCGGTGCTCGATCCGTCGAAGCCCCAGATGGGCGGATCTTCCCCGTCGGGGACGATCTTGGTCTTGGATCGCAGCTTGGCCGTCGGCTCTTGACCATCGATCCAGATGTACTCAGCCCGGTATGGCATTTGGCCCCTCCACCAGCGACGCCAGCACGTCGCCACTCGGTTGTATCGAGACTAATCGGGCTCAGAACATTGCCCGAGTCATCCCGGGAACGGATTTCGCGATCAGGGGCCGGATCCCCATTCCAGGTTGGCCAGCAGCGCCTCCACCTCGGCGGTCCATGAGTCGAAGTTGTCGATGCCGGTCGTCACCACGATCGATACCGTCTGGCCGTCGACGTCGAGGACGTAGATCCGGATGGCGTCTCCGGTCTCGGCCCAGAAGGAGCCGTCCGGCAAGAGCGAGATCAACGCGAACTAGTTGTCCGGGGTCTGGGCGTCGATGAGTGATCCGGCTGCACCCCCCACGGTGGCCGGCAACGCCTCGCCGCCGACCGCGGCTCCTTCGTCGACGAGCAGTTGCGCCCAGCCCTCGATCGACGCGGGGCCGGCAGTAGTCCACACCAGCCATTCGTTCGACCCGGAGCTGAAATCGATGTACTCGTCGCGAATGGCGACGCCCCGGCGGATGTTGGACCCCTCGGGCAGGGTCGCGGCGAACGGGATGACGAAGGTGGACGTGCCCACTCGATCGGGGGCGGCGACCGTGGTCGTCGTCTCGGCCTCGGTCGTCGTGGTGGTCGACGACGGCTGGGTGGTCGTCGTCGAGCTCGTGGTGGTCGTGGTTGGTGACGCGCTGCTACACGCGCCGATCACGACGGCGACAGCCAAGAACAGCGAATACCGAAAGACATGCACATCGGCCTCCCGATCTCACAGATCCCCCCTGCGGGGCAAAATCCTACCGAGCGCAGCGCTATGCCATCGTCAGAAAGCGGGGTCGACGATGGGTCGCACCGCCTCGGAGAGCGATGCCTGCAGCGCGTCGAAGATGGCGGCGGAGTGTGCGTACAGCTCGCCGATGGCGGCGGCGTCGCCGGCCTCGTTGGCCGCGGTGATCGCCCGTGCGGTGGCGAGCTGCTCGGTGAAGTAACCGAGCAGTGCCTGATGGTCGGCGGCGTACTCGGAGGGAGGCGTGAGCGCACCGAGCTCGCCGCCCGCCTCGTCGAGCAGCGCCTCGATCCGGGGCTGTACCGCCGACAGGTAGGAGGACCGCTGGGCGGCGTCCAGGCTCGGTGTGGTGAAGAACAACGGCCCCACCCGGATGGCGTACCTGCGCAGGATCTCATGGACCGCGGCCCCGTACTCGCCACCGGGAAGGTCGTCTCCCGCCGGGCAGTCTTCGGCGGGGTCGACGGCGAGCAGGTTGAGACAGAACGTGCGGCTGATGGAGAGCAGGAAATCGGCCTCCACCTCACCGAAGGCGCGGCGGGTCTCGAGGATGCCAAGCGTGTCGGCGAGGGCGATCGCTTCCACCAGCTGGGGCTCCAGCTCGACGACGGCTCGCCGCAGCATGAGCCAGGCTTCGTGGTCGTCGCGGAGCGAATCGGGCGGCTCGAGCGCTTCGGCCTCGGCGAGCGACTCGGCGGCGGCGTCTTCCAGGCTGGTCTCGAAGAGAGCGCCGAGGAAGGCCTCCCGCGTTGTGTACGCCGAGCCGAGCACGTTGTCGAGGCGCTCCATCGCCTGCACCCAGTGCGCCTCGGCGCTCGACATATGGAGCAGATATGCGTCTTCCTGTGCCTCCGGGCCGAGCTCGACCAGCGCACAGCCCGATGCCAGCACGGCCGCGACGACGGCCGTGGCCAGCAAGTGCCTCCGGCTCATGCCCGGCAGCCTATCGAATGCGCCCGGAAGCGCTCAGCCGAACTCGATGCCCTGGGCGAGGGGGAGGTCGCCCGACCAGTTGATGGTCACCGTCTGGCGGCGCATGTACGCCTTCCACGAGTCCGAGCCCGATTCCCGTCCGCCGCCCGTGTCCTTCTCCCCGCCGAAGGCGCCGCCGATCTCGGCTCCCGAGGTGCCGATGTTGACGTTGGCGATGCC
>CAYQZO010000397.1:0-2288 GCA_964421925.1 uncultured Acidimicrobiaceae bacterium | reverse complement strand
TGCGGACGTACTCGACCGCATAGAGCGGAACCCCGGCGGCTTGTTTGACGACCAGCTCCGTGGCCGCGCCAGGGATCCCGGGGGCGAGTCCGGTGACGAGCTCGGCCATCTGGGCATCGGTGAGGGGTCCGAGGTGGACGGCGATGCCGTTGCGCCGCGCCCCCCACTGAGGTCTGCGGTCGAGTATGTCGGGGCGGGCCAGCGTCACCACGAGGATCGGATGCCGCGGCGAGCGCTCGACGAGCTCCTCGATGAAGTCGAGGAGCGCCTCATCGGCCCAATGCAGGTCCTCGAAGAGCAACACTGCGGTTCCCATCTCCGACACCCTTTGAAAGAAGGTTCGCAATGCCGAGAACAGCTCGCTGCGGTCACCGCTCGGCATGTCGTCGAGGCCGAGCAGGCCGGCGAGGCGAGGCTCGATCCACCGTTGCTGCTCGGGGTCGGGGACGTATTCGGCGACGGCGGTGCGCAGCTTGGTGCGCGCCTTGTGTGGGTCCTCGGTCTCGGCGATCCGGGCCCGGCGTCGCACCATCTCACCAAGGGCCCAGAAGGTGACACCGTCGCCGTAGGCGGGGGAGCGGCCCTGGTGCCACAAGACGGGCTCGTCGAGCCCGTCGGTGTACTTCTGCACCTCCCAGCCGAGGCGGCTCTTGCCGATCCCGGGCTCGCCGACGATCGAGACCAGGCGGGCATGTCCGTCTCTGCTCGTCGCATGGACCTGGTCTTTGAGGAGGCGCAACTCGTCGTCGCGTCCGACGAACGGAGCCTCGAGCCCTCCCCAGTGGCCCTTTCCCCCTCGTTCGCCGAGCAGGTCAACCGCACGCCAGGCGGCGACCGGCGCCGACTTGCCCTTCATGGCTTGCTCGCCGACCTCCTCGTACCGAATGCCCCTCTCGGTGAGTTGTCTGGTGGAATCGCCGACGTAGACCGTTCCCGGCTCGGCGGCCGATTGCAGCCGTGATGCGGTGTTGACGATGTCACCGACGACCAGGCCCTTCTCGTTCCCGCCGGCTCCGACCGAGGTCTCGCCGGAGAGCACGCCGGCGCGAACGGCGAGTTCGGGGATGCCGAGCTCCTCACCGAGCACCTCGACCGTGTCGACCAGCTCCAAGGCGGCGCGCACCGCTCGTTCTGCATCGTCCTCCTGGGCCTGGGTGGTCCCCCAGAACGCGGTCACCGCATCGCCGATGAACTTGTCGATCTCACCGCCGAACCGCTCGATGACGTCGCGCGCCCGGTCGAAGTAGCGGGTGAGCATTGCCCGCACTTCTTCGGGGTCGCGGGACTCACTGAAGGTGGTGAACCCGACGAGGTCGGCGAAGAGCACCGAGACGAAGCGGCGCTCGCCGGGCTCGGCCGCCGCCGGCGTCGTTGGGGCTGCCGGGGGCGCAACCGTGCCGAGCGCAGTACCACATTCGCTGCAGAACTTGTGACCGGGAGGATTCTCGTGACCGCAGTTGGGGCAGGTCGCGAGCAACG
Source organism: uncultured Acidimicrobiaceae bacterium (assembly GCA_964421925.1). Classification (GTDB taxonomy): domain Bacteria; phylum Actinomycetota; class Acidimicrobiia; order Spongiisociales; family UBA5794; genus JACZST01. The sequence continues at coordinate 809 of CAYQZO010000397.1, read as the reverse complement.
GGTACCCGCACTCGCGGCAGAACTTGTGGCTGGCGTCGTTGGACGCACCGCAATTGCTGCATTCCAAAGGGATTCCTCTTGCCGGCCCGGTCAGGCTAATCCGCGAAAGCTGAGCGTGTTAGGGATAGCCGTACACTCGGGATGTGAAGCCGATCATCACCCCCGTCGAGTCGTCGCGGCTCGACGACGCTTCCGCCGAACCGGTGGAAGAGCTGATGGAACGAGCCGGATTCGCCGTCGCCGTCGCGGCCGCCGATCTGGGCTTCGGCTACGGCGACCGGGTCAACGTGCTCACCGGCAGGGGCAACAACGGCGGCGACGGCTGGGTGGCCGCCAAGTACCTGGTCGGGCGCGGCGCCCAGGTCACCGTTCACTCGATCGGCTACCCAAAGGGGGAGTACTCGCCCGCCCGCAAGGCATCGGTGGCGGCGTGTCGGGCAGGCGCCACGGTGGTCCGACTCGGGGACCCGACTCCGGCCGATCTGGTGATCGACGCCGTGTTCGGGGTCGGGTTCCGCGGGTCACTTCCGGATCGGGTGGTTCCCTGGACCGAAACCGAGGCACCGATCCTCGCCGTCGACGTCCCTTCCGGCCTCGACGCGCTCACCGGTGAGACCAACGGACCGGCGTTCACCGCCGATGCCACCGTCACCTTTGGTGCGGCTAAGACCGGGCACTTCGTGGGCGAGGGCCCGGACCGTAGTGGCGCGCTTCGTGTGGTCGACATCGGGCTCGGCGAGCCCTTCCCCGAGCTGCTGTGGTGCGAGGCAACTGACGCTCCCGTTCCGCACCGGCATCGACAGGACCAC
>CAYQZO010000396.1:1063-2303 GCA_964421925.1 uncultured Acidimicrobiaceae bacterium | reverse complement strand
AATGGTGGGGGGCCTGCGATCGGTTTCCACGGGGAGGGAAGATGGCTGCCCTCTATTCTGGCGGATTCGGGGCCCGGGCGAAAGGATCGGCAGCCCGGGCGGCGTACACTCGATCGTGTGCAAGTGGTGATCGCCCTCGTCCTGGCGTATCTCATCGGGAGTGTCGATTTCGGCGTCATCGTCCCCAAGCTGTTTGGAGTCGACATCTACCGAGAGGGCAGCGGGAATCCGGGGACCTCGAACGTACTGCGGACCATGGGGAAGGGCCCCGCGGCGCTGGTGATGCTTGGCGATGGGCTCAAGGGCACGGCCGGCGCCGCCATCGGCGGCTACTTCGGCGGCTCCGCCGCCTGGTCGGTGGATACGCTGGCGGCGGCCTGTGCGTTTGCGGCGGTCTTCGGCCATGCCTTCCCGCTGTGGCACCGTTTCCGGGGAGGGCGCGGCGTGGCGACCGCCATCGGTGGGGCGCTCTACCTCGCTCCGTGGTTCGGTCTGATCCTCGCTGTGCTCTGGCTGGGGTTGACCGTGTTCGGCAAGATCGCCAGCATCGCATCCCTGGTCTCGATGGCCCTCTACGTGCCCGGGCTGGCGGTGGCCGGCTATCGGGGATGGTCGCTGGTGTGGGCCGGGGCCATCGTGGTACTCGTCGTTACCCGCCACCGAGCCAACATCGTGGCGCTGTGGCGCGGTGAGGAACGGAGGGTGGTCTCGTGATGCGACCGTTGCGCGAGGTACAGGCCGAGATCCTGGGAAGAGTTCCCGCCCTCGAGGCGATCTCGGTCGACCCCAAGGAGGTGGTGGGGCTCGCCCTGGTCGAGCCGATCTCTGCCCCCGAGGACGTCCCGGCGTTCGCCAACTCGGCCATGGACGGGTACGCCGTTCGGGCCTCGTCGGTGGCCACCGTTCCCGTCGAGCTCGAGGTAGTCGCCGAGATCGCCGCCGGGGAAGCCCCACGTGATTCCGTAGGTCCGGGAACCGCCATCAAGATCATGACCGGGGCTCCGCTGCCGGACGGCGCCGACGCCGTGGTGCGCGTGGAGGCCACCGAGCGGAGCGGCGAGTCGATGGTCCGTATCCTCGAGGGGGCGGAGGTCGGGGAGAACCTCCGGCCCGCGGGAGGCGATCTCGAGAGGGGCACCCATGTCTTCGATATCGGCCTGCGAATCGGCCCCGCCCATGCCAGCGTGCTCGCCTTGCTCGGGGTGGCACCGTTGTTGCGCCGGCGCCCCCTGGTAGCGGT
>CAYQZO010000396.1:0-1053 GCA_964421925.1 uncultured Acidimicrobiaceae bacterium | reverse complement strand
CCGGAGACGAGCTGGTGCCCCACGCCACGCCGCATCTGGAGAAGGGCCAGATCCGCGACTCCAACACCACCATGATGCGGACCCTGCTCGAGGCGCTCGGGGCCGAGGTGATCGACTACGAGATCGTCGGTGACGACCCGGGAGTGTTCGAAGCCGCCCTCGACAAGGCGGCAGCCTCCGCGGACGTGGTCGTCACCAGCGGCGGGGTGTCGATGGGCGACTACGACGTGGTCAAGGCGCTGCTCCAGGGCCGGGGGGTCGATTTCTGGCAGGTGGCGATGCAGCCGGGCAAAACCCTAGCCTTCGGCACCGTCGAGGATCGCCCGTTCTTCGGGCTGCCGGGGAACCCGGTGTCGGTGTTCGTCTCTTTCGAGCAGTTCGTCCGGCCTGCGCTGCTCCACATGCTGGGTGCCGCCCGGCTGTTCCGCGACCGTGTCGCCGGGGTGATCGACGAGACGGTGCCGACCGCCGAGGAGAAGGATGTCTTCCTTCGGGTGAGGACGACCCGCGACGGCGACGGCGTGCTCCATGCGCACCGCTCCGGCGGCCAGTCGTCCAACGTGCTGTCGGCCCTGGCGCTCGCCGACGCCCTGGCGGTGATCCCCGTCGGGATCGGCGAGATCCAGGCCGGATCCCCGGTGGAGCTGGAGATGATCCACTGGCCGGAGGCGCGCACCGCAGCGGAGGTGCTCGGTGGCTGACGAGCTCACCCACCTCGATGACGAGGGACACATCCGCATGGTGGACGTCGGCGCCAAGGAACCGACCGACCGACAGGCGGTGGCCGAGGCCACGGTGACGATGAGCGACTCGACTCGCGACCGGCTCTTCGCCGGTGATCTGCCGAAGGGCGATGCCCTCGCCACCATCCGGCTCGCCGCCATCCAGGGAGCGAAGCGCACCCCCGAGCTGGTCCCGCTCGCCCATCTGCTGCCCCTCGACTCGGTGACCGCGGTCGTAGAACCGACCGCCGACGGCGCCAGGATCACCGTCAAGGCGTCGGTCACCGCCAAGACCGGGGTGGAGATGGAGGCGATCACCGGTGCCGCCATC
>CAYQZO010000395.1:0-2306 GCA_964421925.1 uncultured Acidimicrobiaceae bacterium | reverse complement strand
GTCGACGACTGACGCGACTGCAGCGCCGCCGCCGGGCGCGATCAGCAGCGAGGCGCCGGCCGCGGCGAACGCACCGCCGGCGATGGCGGCCGGTGTGGGCGTGCTCGTCCTGATCGCGGTAGCAGCGCTGTGGGCCCAGGGGGTGCGGCCTGGCACCCGCAAGGATTGAGACGTCGCGGGCGTGACATGCAGCCTGTAGGCGGAACGCCGTCGTACGCTGACCGCTGACTGATGAAACCCCGCGTCGTCTCCATGGTCCTCCTCCCGGCCGCGTTGTTGCTGATGCCGCTCGCGGTGTACCTGCTCGACCAGTCGGTCACCGAGGGTGAGGTCCCGAGGAACGTGTCGGTCGGTGAGGTCGACCTGAGCGGTCTCGCCGCCGAAGACGCATTGCTCGCCATGCAGGCCTACGAGCAGGAGCTGCGCACCACGCCCGCAGCGTTCAGCGTCAACGAAACCCGGTTCGAGGTGCTCCCCGAATCCCTCGACCTGGACATCGACGAGGAGGCCGCGGTCGATGCCGCCATGGCCCAGCGGCGGGAGGGCAACGTGCTGAGCCGCTTCTGGGGATGGGTGACCGGGTTCTCCAGCCCGATCCAGCTCGAGCTCCCGGCGACCCTCGACGACGACGCGGTGGACGACCAGCTCGTCGCATGGGGCCGAGCGGCCATCCCCAACCCGGCCTTCGACGGGTCGGTCGACGTGGTCGAGGGCGAGGTCGTCATCGAGTACCCCCGGGCGGGCGAGAAGATCGACGAGGCGGTCAGCACGGGGCTCATCTACGACAGCGTCACCCGCCGGGACCGAGCGCTGGTGGACCTTCCGGTCGTGGCGTCGACACCGGTGATCACCAACTCCCAGGTCGACGCCGCCGCCTCCCAGGTCAGGCGAGCCATCGACGCGGACGTCACCCTCAGCAACGAGCAGATCGACTTCACCGTCACCTTCCTCGCCGCCGACATCGCCCGGGCCATCGGCACCCGGGTCCACAACGAGAGCGCCGAGATCGAGGTCCTGATCGACGAGGACGTCATCACCGGGATCCTCGACCCGCTCCGGGGGTCCTTCGAGCTTCCACCCGTGGACGCGCGCTACGACATCGACATCGGGACCGACGCCGTCACCATCGTGCCTTCCCGCTACGGAACCGCACTCGACGCCCCTGCGGTCGCCGCCTCGCTGCTCGAGGCCGCCCTCGGCGACGGCACCGGACCGTTCCCGGTGGCCGAAGCCGACCCGCCGGCCTTCACCACCGAGCAGGCCGAGGCGTACGGCCCGCTCACCCTGGTCGCCAAGTTCTCAACCAACACACCGGGCACCAACCGGGTGCACAACATCCACCTCATGGCAGACACCGTCGACGGGTGGGTGACCCTGCCCGGCGAGGTGTTCTCGCTCAACGGTGCGGCGGGGCAACGGACGCTCGAGAAGGGGTACCTGGAGGATTGCGCCATCGTCGCCGGGGACATCCTGTGCGAGGGGCACCCGGCGAACATCGGGGGCGGGGTGAGCCAGTTCGCCACCACCCTGTACAACGCCGGGTTCTTCGGCTGCTACGAAGACGTGGAGCATCGGCCCCACTCGCTGTACTTCGAGCGCTATCCCGAGGCACGGGAGGCCACCCTCGGCTACCCGAGCCCGGACGTCAAGATCGGCAACGACTCTCCGGCGCCCTTCGTGATCAAGACCGCCTACACCAGCAGCGTCATCACCGTGCGCATCTACGGCAACACCGGAGGACGCACGTGTGACGCCGAGCTCTCCGAGCGCGGCAACCTCAAGGAGTACGAGACCGTGTACGTGGCCGACGTCGACGACGAGTACGGGCTCGCCCCGGGCCAGGAACGTCGGGAGACCACGGGCCACAACGGGTGGACCGTCACGTCGACCCGTGTCATCACCCACGCCGACGGCCGGGTGGAGCGCGAGCCGTTCTGGTGGCGCTACAGCGTGCTCGACGAGCGCATCTTCGTCCACCCCTGCATGGTGACCGGGGAGCCGGTCGGGTGTCCGATCCAGATCCCGGCGCTCACCGGGCTCACCTACGCGAACGCAGCGGGGCAGCTCGCCGAGCTCGGGTTCGTCGTCATCCGGGTCGAGGTATCGGTCGACGATCCGGCCGAGGATGAGATCGTCATATCGGTCGCGCCCGCCAAGGGCACCTGGGTGGACATCGGCGAGAGCGTGACCCTCACCGTCGGTGTGTACGAGGGTCCCGGCGACGGCGACGGCGACGGCGACGGCGGGTAATAACGCTCAACGCTCAACGCTCAACGCTCAACGCTCAACGCTCAACGCTCAACGCT
>CAYQZO010000394.1:0-2317 GCA_964421925.1 uncultured Acidimicrobiaceae bacterium | reverse complement strand
ATGGAGAGCCAGACGAACCAGGACGCGGTGTTGCTCCGGTTCCGGGAGCACTTGGCCAAGGACAAGACCCGCACCCAGGTGTTCGACGTGTCCAACCTCGGCCTGGTGGAGATGACCCGCAAGAACGTGTCGGCGGGACTGCTCGAATCGTTCTCCGAGGTCTGTCCTCGCTGCAGCGGACGGGGCGTGCTCCTCCACGAGGACGCGGCCACCATCGGGGTCCAGGTCGGCATCGCGGCCGAGGACGTGGACGAGTAGGGGAAAACGCAGACCCGGTTATCATCCTGGCCGAATCCGACGCACCCCGAGAAGATCATGTACGCCATCATCCGCGCAGGCGGCAAACAACAGAAGGTGTCGCAAGGCGACATCATCGACGTCGAGCGCATCAAAAAGGACGGCAACGTCACCTTCACACCGTTGCTCATCGTGGAGAAGAACGGCACCGTCATCTCCGATCGCGCCAAGCTGTCCAAGGCCAAGGTGACCGCAGAGGAGATCGGCGAGCCCTCCGGTCCCAAGGTGGATGTCTTCAAGTACAAGGCCAAGACCGGGTACCGGCGCCGCCAGGGGCATCGCCAGCGCTATACCCAGCTCAAGATCAAGAAGATCGAGCTCCCCGGAGCCAAGAAGCCGGCCGCCAAGACCGCGGAGAAGAAGGACGACGCCGAGAAGCCCGCCGCCAAGAAGCCGGCGACGAGCAAGGCTTCTACCGCCAAGTCCTCGACCACGAAGAAGCCGGCGGCGAAGAAACCGCCAGAGAAGAAGAGCTGACCATGTCAAAGACCAAAGCAAGCGGATCCTCGAAGAACGGCAGGGACTCGGCCGCAAAGCGGCTCGGTCCCAAGGTGTTCGACGGCGAGATGGTCCAGTCGGGGGCGATCCTGGTCCGCCAGCGTGGCACCCGGATCCATCCCGGTGTCAACGTGGGCAAGGGTGGCGACGACACGCTGTACGCCACCGTCGACGGCACCGTGTCGTATGGCAGCAAGCGCGGTCGTCGCACCGTTTCGGTCATCGAGGAGCCGGTTCTCTCCTAGCAGGGGCCTAACGTCCGCCCATGACTTCGTTCATCGACTCGGCGGTCATCCGCGCCCGCGGAGGGAGCGGCGGAGCCGGAGTCGCCTCCTTCCAGAAGCGCAAGGGCAAGCCGCGGGGCCGGCCCAACGGCGGGAACGGGGGGAGGGGAGGCGATGTCTTCCTCGTCGCCGACCCCGGGGTGGCCTCGCTGCTTCGCTATGCCCGCAAGCCGCACTGGAAGGCCGGGGACGGCACGCACGGTGAGGGCGAGCTCCGCCACGGGCAGCAGGGCGAGGACCTCTTCCTCCCCGTGCCCCTCGGCACCCTCGTCTACGACGAGGAGCGCACCCTGCTCGCCGACCTCGTCGGCGAAGGCCAGCAGATCCTGGTGGCCCGGGGCGGCCGGGGCGGGCGGGGCAACGCCTCCTTCGTCACACCGGAGCGGAGGGCTCCGACCTTCGCCGAGCAAGGCGAGTACGGGGAAGAGACCACGGTTCACGTCGAGCTCCAGCTCCTCGCCGACGCGGCACTCGTCGGCTACCCCAACGCGGGCAAGAGCACACTGATCTCGCGGGTGTCCGCGGCCACCCCGGCGATCGCCGACTACCCGTTCACCACGCTGGTTCCCAGCCTCGGCGTGGTGACCGTCGACGACCGGGAGTACGTGGTAGCCGACGTTCCCGGCCTCATCGAGGGCGCCGCCCAGGGAAAGGGGCTCGGCCACGACTTCCTCCGTCACGTGGAGCGGGCCCGGGCGCTCGTGGTCCTTCTCGATCCATCCGACCTGCAGACCGACCCGCCCGCCCGCCAGCTCGAGGTCCTCCTCGCCGAGCTCGCCGCCCACTCATCCGACCTCGCCGCGCGGCCGAGGGCGGTGGTGCTGAACAAGGCCGACCTGATAGGCGATGCCCGCACTGCCATCGAAGGGATCGACGACGAGGTCTCGGTCATCTCCGCGATCACCGGCGACGGGGTGGAAGACCTCCTCCACCGCATCGCCGACCTCGTAGAGCGAGCCGTTCGCCAGGCCCCCGAGCGGGAGGGCTACACCTTGCACCGGCCCTTCCAGGAGCCGTTCACGGTGAGCAGAGTGGGCGACGAGTGGCTGGTTGAGGGGAAGGCGGCGGAGCGAGCGACCGGGCTCAACGACCTCACCGTCCCGGAAGCCGCCGACGCACTTAACATGTCCGAGCGTACGATCTGGCGCTGGATTGCGGCGGGCGAGATCGAGGTCCATCGCCTCGGCCGCGCGGTACGGATCGCCGAGAACGAGCTCGTCCGGTTTCTTGATAGGCGC
>CAYQZO010000393.1:0-2321 GCA_964421925.1 uncultured Acidimicrobiaceae bacterium | reverse complement strand
CTACCGGTACCGGTCCGGTAGGGGGTTCGGTCCTATCGTTTCGCGGGTGCGAGACGACGATCCCGGTACCCCCGCCGCCTCCGTCCCGTTGCTGGGCTCGGCGGCGCTCACCGTGGTCGGTCTGGTCATCATCGGGCTCGTCCGCGCCGGTGCTCGCATCGGGGGCAACGCGGTCTTCGGTGAGACCGGTCTTGCCTATGTGACCGCGGCACTCGCGGTGGCTTCGATCGCGACCATCGTCGGATCGGCGGGCCTGGCCGCCGGGACCACCAAATTCATCGCCGAGTTGGGAGCGCATGGAAACCGTGCCGCCGGCTTCACCACGCTGGCGGCTCGAACCATGGTGGCGTTGTCCGTGGCCGGTGCGGTGGCAGCCGCGATCTACGCCTCCGCCGACGACGTTCTCGCCATCGGCGGGTCCGTCGTGGTCGTCACGACGGGACTGCTCGCCCTCGCCTTCGGCCTGTACCTCGCCGGCAAGGCGATCGCCTACGGTGAAGGTGCGATCAAGGGCTACGTGGCCCGCGAGGCGGTCGGGGCGATCGGCTTCGTAGTTGCCTTCGTCGTCGTCTGGATCGCAGACGCCGCCGTGTGGGTGTTGCTGCCTCTGATCGTCGCCTACGTGGCGGTTGGCTCGATCTCCGTTATCCGTCTCACCGGCCCGACCGCACCTCGCGAGTCACTTCCCGTGCGAGACTTCGCCGGCTACGGGGTCATCGGCGCGGTCGGTGTTGCCGCCGGCGTCGGCTTCACGTACTCGACGGCGCTGGTGGCGAGCAACACCACCGGGATCATGGGTGCGGCCTTGGTCGGCGCCATCCTCACCGTGCTCGAGCCGCTCTACCTCGCGCCGCGAGCCATCAGCCTGGTGTTGCTCCCTCGTATCTCCGCCGACACCGCCCGTGGCCTCACCACAGCGGCGGCCGGTGCCATGCGGCTGGCCACCATGGCGGTGACCGTGCTGGTGGCTCCAGTGTGTGCGCTGCTGGTGCTGGAACGGGACCGCATCCTCCAGGTCATCTTCGGCCAGGAGCTGGTGGGTGGCGCCGCGCTGGGCTGGTTTGCCGCCGCGGTATTCGTCTCGGTGATCGGCGCGCCCGCCATAACGTCCCTGGCCGCCACCGACGTCCGCCGCGCCACCATTCCGATGGCCTCGAGCTTGATCGGCTTCGCCGCGGCAATCGGCATATGGTTTCTGTGGGTTCCCGACTACGCAGTGGCTGCGATCGCCTTTGGCTATCTCGTGGGCAGCCTGGTTCAGGTGACGCCACCCATCTGGGTGGCGTCACGACGCTTTCGGCCCGGCTGGGGCACGTTCTGGTTCCGGGTCATCGCCTCGATCGTCGTCGTCGCCGCCGGCGTCACCCTGCCTTCAGGCTTCGTCGTCGACGCCACCGTGGTCGCCGCGGTCCTCGTGCTCTTCGCCCCCGAGCTCCGGGAGCTCGGCGCGCTGGTCACCGCTCGCAGCCGCAGCCAATCGGGATAGCGCGACGCCGGCAAGGGTGTCGGCATCGAATCGGCTTGCTCGCGAGCGAGCAGCCGGGGAAGGAGCTTCACCGGGTTTCAGCCAGCGATCCAGGGCGGCGGCCAATGCGGATGGGTCGTCGGGTTGGATCACGGAGCCGCATGCCTCGTCGGGGATCGAGCCAAGGCCGCCGACATCGGAAACCACCACCGGGACGCCACAAGCCAGAGCTTCTGCCGCAATCTGGCCAAACGCATCGCGCCGTGAGGGAACCGCCACCACCGCGGCACCACGGAGGAGGCCGGGGAGGGCGTGGTGGGGAACCGGTCCCTCCCACGTGATGCGGTCCGAGACGCCGAGCCGGGCCGCCTGCGCCTCGAGGGCGGTTCGGCGCTCACCGTCACCGATGATGCGAGCCCTCCAGCCCGCTGTTCGGATCTCGGGCAACGCCTCGATCAGGACATCCGGGCCTTTGTGATCGGCGAGGGTTCCGGCGAAGAGGATGACGGGCCCGGGCGAGCCGGCGCCCTCGTGCGGCGTGAACAGCGCCAGGTCGACCCCCGGTGGCGTGACGACGATCTCCGGGGCTCCCGGGAAGCGTCGCCGCAGCCGCTCCGCCGTGTCCTCTGAGTTGGTGTGGACTTCGGCAGCACCGGCGACGGCACGCTCCACCAGGCGGCCGAGCGCGGTGTCGGGGACCTCGACATCGGAGCCGTGCGCATACAGGACATACGGGGCGCCGGCGAGGCGAGCGGCGAGTCGACCGATGACCGCGGTGGGCCACAGGAAGTGCGTCTCGACGACGGCCGGTCGGTGGCGCAGTGCCGACCACAGGCTCCGCACCAGCAACGACCCG
>CAYQZO010000392.1:0-2336 GCA_964421925.1 uncultured Acidimicrobiaceae bacterium | reverse complement strand
CGCAACTGCAGAAGGTGCGGGGTCAGCCCGCGGTGTTCCAAGATCCTCCCGGTGCTCATGCCACCAAGCGGCCCTGTTGTTGGGTCCTGCGACTATCGCGGTCGAAGCACGGCCAGCGGAGGCGTCCGGTTCCGGACGTCAACCGGGAGGTGGCTGTGCCCGACGGATCATCTTCTCCACGGCCGGGGACATGTTCACCGGCCTGAGCTCAACCTCCGGGTGGTCCGTCGCCCACACCCGGAAGAGCTCATCGGCGAAGCCCTGTCCCACGAGGTCGACTCCGGAGAAGTCGAGCGTCGCGCTCTCGAAGTCCTCGAGACGGGCGGCGAGGCGTCTCGCCTCAGACCGGGAGACGAGTGCGTCCTTGCGGGAGAACAGGTCGATATGAGTGTGCGTCTTGGCGAAGCTGAAGTCCTCGTCTGATGTGTAGCGGTCGAAGACATCGGTCAGGGTATGCGACGGCGTATCGGGTACCACCCAGGTGGCGCGAGTCCCCGAGTCGATCGCCGACGGCCCAACGGCCCAGTCGAGGTCATCGAGGTCGCCTTCGACGACGAAGGCGACGCCGTCGCTCTCCAGGACAAAACGGTCGGTGGCCTTGGAGGTGAAGAAGATCCCTTCACCGGTGTGCCGCTCCGGATCGGTGGTCAGCTTGCCCTTGGACAGTTCGCCGACGACGTCGTCGATCCCCAAGCCGAGCGCTCCGGACAGCTTGCTGAAGACCCCGACCCCGTCGTCGCTGATCGAGATCTCCACGAGGCCCGCTCCGGGTCGCACCCGAATCTGGGCCGAATCGCCCTCCGAGTGGTCGATGGCATTGTTCAGCATCTCGGTGAATGCGTACTTCTGGATGGCCCGTGCCGCGGGGTCCTGGCGCACCACCGCGTCGACATCGGCGATGGCGTCCCGCCACACTGCGTCCTCCTCGAGACCGTCGAGGGGGACGGCGAGTGACCGTGACGCCGTCTCGGCATATTTCGTTCCCCTCCCCCGGCCCGGGCCGAGCCGAACCACCTCACCGGCATCCTCCATCGCCCGCAGGTGGTAGTGCGCCGCCTGGCGGGTGATGCCGGCAGCGTCGGCGACCTGCCCGCTCGACACCGGACCGGCGCGCAGCAGCCGCCTGATCACATCCTTGACATTTTTACCTTTTGCCACCACTGACCCACCAATCTGCCTGGTCGGGGAGCAGCTTAGCTCAGGAAAGTAAAATAGTAAAAGGCAACCAGCCAGCTCGGCGAAAGGTAGACGCCTACGGCTCGATCAGCAAGCGCCAGCGATCATCGTTGACCCCGGGGTGCGTGGTCCTCGACGAGGTCGATCGACTCCTGGATCTGCTCGTACATCGTCAGCACACCATCGAGTGCATGAACGAGCGGACCGCAACTGCAACGCTGGCCAGTGGTCGGACTACACCCCGCTCTGGTACATCGACCCGACCAGCGGTTCCCGGTCGTAGTAGTCGTACACCATGCACTCGCCCCGGCGCTCCCCGAGATCCCAGATGTCCTGGTTGGGGAAGATGCTGTAGATCCCGAGGCTCGACGACTGGAAGTCGCGGCCGACGAAGGGCTCGAACTGCGCCTCGCATACTTCGTCGAGCTCATCGCCCACCGCGTCATCGCCCGGGTACGGTCCCGCCGCGTAGTCGTGGACGTAGTAGACCTCGTAGTCGTGGGGGCCGTCACAGGGCGTGACGAAGTAGTCGACAGCGTCCAGGTAGTTCTCCAGCTCGGCATCGTCGATGCAGTCGCCGACCGCCAGCAGGTAGTCGTCGCCGGTTCCCGGGGTGGTGTCGACGGTGACCCCGGTTGGGGCGAGCGCCTTGTCGGTGTTGAGCGTTCCCTCCATGAACTCGCTGGTGCGCAGCACCTCGATCTGGATCGGCTCCCCCGGCTGGTGGCTGCGCAGCACCCGGCAGTAGTCGGCCATGGTGCCGTCGACACCGGGGATGAGCCCGGCCAGCTCGGTCACCAGATCTCCGCCCCGCACCCCGACCAGGTCGGCGGGCGAGCCGGCCGCTACCGAGTGCACCCAGATCCCCGACCCGGTGGAATCTGAAACCACCGTCCCGTTGATCCCGATCGAGGTGACGTCCGTGCCGTCGCGCAGGATGGGGATGACGCCGATGGCCTCGGCGTACCCGATGGCAAAGGATTGACCGACGCCGTTGTCGGCGTAGTTGACCCCGACGACCTTGCGGTCCTCGGTGACCAGGGGCCCGCCGGAGTTCCCGGGCAGGATGTCCGCGGTGTGCTCGAGCACGGCGGACACCGACGCCCAGCTCGATTCGCCGTCGGCCTTCTCCTTGGAGATGATCCCGTCGAGCAGGGTGT
>CAYQZO010000391.1:0-2350 GCA_964421925.1 uncultured Acidimicrobiaceae bacterium | reverse complement strand
GATCCTGTTCACGGGGCGCTACCCGCGGGGGATCTTCGACTTCAACGTCGGCGTGATGCGGTGGGGGTGGCGCGTCGCCTTCTACTCGTACGGCGTCCTGGGCACCGACCGGTACCCGCCGTTCACCCTGGCCGAGACCGACTACCCGGCCGGCTTCGACGTCGCCTACCCCGAGCATCTGTCACGGGGCCTGGTGTTGGTCAAGTGGTGGCTCCTCGCCATCCCCCACTACATCATCGTGGGCATCTTCACCAACGGCTTGATCTGGTGGGCGACCGACCTGGGAAGGGAGGGCGGTGGTTACCTGAAGGTGGGCGGAGGGCTGATCGGGATCCTGGTCTTCGTGGCCGCCGTGATCCTCTTGTTCACCGGGCGGTACAACCAGGGCATGTTCGACCTGATCATGGGCCTCAACCGCTGGGTGTTCCGGGTCTGGGCGTACGCCGGCCTGATGCGGGACGAGTACCCGCCGTTCCGCCTCGACATGGGCGGGCTGGAGCCGGGAGCGGAGCCTCCCGAGGCTCCGCCCGCGGGCGGGAGCGACATGGAGCCCGAGCCGGCAACCGAGGCCTGAGCGAGCCTCACTCCTCGCCGGTCACGGCCCGGTAGTCCGCCCGGGTGTTGACGTCCGTGGGCGGCGGCCGGTCCACCGTCACCCGCGCCACCCGTCCCGTGTCGTCGTAGGCGAGGAACCGGTACAACACCTTCGGGCCCTCCACGTCGGCGGCCTCGTGGAGGGCGGCCCGGGAGAGCAGGAAGGGGTGGCCGGTGCCGCCCCGATATGCCGTCACCGCCGCCCACGGTGACCCGGTTCGCCACCGCTCCACGACGAGGTCGACGATCTCGGTGGTGATCTCGGGGAGGTCGCAGGGCAGCGTGAGGTAGGCATCGGCGTCGACGGCTTTGGCCCCGACGACGACCGACACCATGTTGGGGAGCTGGAAGTCCGGGTTGTGCTCCACCGTCGCCCGGGTGGCGACGATGGAATCCTCGACCATCCCGGCGTTCGCCCCCGTCACCACCACCACGTAGTCGAGCGTCGATGCCTCGGCGACGGCGATGGCATGGTTGAGGAGGGTGGTGTCGCCGTAGGCCATCAGCTGCTTGGGCTCACCCATGCGCAACGACGCGCCCGCGGCGAGCACGATCCCGGAGACGGTGGTCACCTCACACCCCCGCGATGTCCTGGGGCCGCACCGGAACCCTGGTGAGCGGCTTGCCCGTCGCCGCCCGGATGGCGGCGACCACGGCGGGGGTGGAGCTGATCGTGGGTGACTCCCCGATCCCCTTGGCGCCGAACGGCCCCCAGTTCGTCGGCTCTTCGACGAGGCGTGACTCCACCGCCGGGGTGTCCAGCAGGGTGGGGATCAGGTAGTCGGTGAAGTTGGGGTTGAGGATGACGCCGTCCTCCAGGATCAGCTCCTCCATGATGGCGAACCCCACCCCCTGGGCGATGCCGCCCTCGAGCTGGCCGACGATGGCCTGCGGGTTGAGGGCCTTGCCCGTGTCCTGGACGGTGTCGACCCGCACCACCCGCACCAGCCCGAGCTCGGGGTCGACGTCGACCACGGCCCGGTGCGCCGCCACGACGAACCCGGCATGAGGGGTGCCCTGGCCGAACTCGTCGGGTTCGGCGGTGGGCGGGTGCCGGTAGCGAACCCACTGCTCCAACGACCCGTCGGCGGTGGCGTCCTCCAGCGTCCACCCCTCGCCGAACCGGTCGATGAGGCGGTCCCGCAGCTGGATTGCCGCCGCGTACACGGCCCCGCCGGTCATCTGGGTCTGCCGGGACGCAGACGTCGACCCCGCCGACCCGATCTGGGAGGTGTCGACGGGCACCCAGGCGATGTGCTCGACGCCGAGCACGGTGCGGGCGATCTGCTGGCAGACCGTGACCAGCCCCTGCCCGACCTCGATGGCCGCGGAGTGGATCTCGAGGCCCGCTCCGGTGAGCACCAACCGGACCTCGGCGAAGTCGTCGAAGGCCTCGGAGAAGGCCACGTTCTTGAAGCCGAGGGCGTAGCCGACGCCGCGCACCACGTCGCCGGGTGCGGTGGTGAGCCCGGTGCCGCCGGGCAGCAGCGCCGGATCGATCGGGATGCCTTCGCCGGGCATGGGGATGGCGTCCAGCTCGTCGAGCACGCGCACGGTGGGCAGCGATCCCTCCACGATCTGGCCGGAGGTCGCCACCGGATCACCCGGGCCGAGGGCGTTGCGGCGTCGAATCTCCAGCGGGTCGAGGCCTACCGCCTCGGCGAGCCGGTCCATGTGGCTCTCGTAGGCGAAGCACGCCTGGACCGCCCCGAAGCCGCGCATGGCGCCGGCCGGGGGGTTATTCGTCCGGGCGACC
>CAYQZO010000390.1:0-2351 GCA_964421925.1 uncultured Acidimicrobiaceae bacterium | reverse complement strand
CGATTCGTGTACAACGCCACCCTGGAGGCGATCGACTTCGCCAAGGGCCGGGCCCGCGGGGAAGGGCGGTAGTCCGGCTTCCGCCCCTCTGATGACCCCGGATCCAGCGGTCCTACACTCCCCCGCCATGGCCGACGACACGAGCAAGCTGGCCAATCGCCTCGAGCAGGTGTCGTCGATCGTGCTCGCCCTCGCCGTCGTGTTGACCGCGTGGGCCGCCTTTGAGGCGGGCAAGTGGAGCGGTCAGCAATCCATCAAGTTCTCCGAAGCCGGAGCCGCCCGAACCGAGTCGACGCGATCCGACACTCGCGCCGGCCAGCTTGCCCAGGTCGACATCGCCATGTTCATCGACTGGGTCGCCGCCCTCAGCGACGACCTGAGCCAGGGCCTGATCCCCGACCCCGCCCAGGGGTACGAGCCGACGCGAGGCACCGTGTCCGGGTTCCTGTACCTGCGCATGCGCGACGAGTTCCGACCCGCCCTCGAGGCGTGGCTGGCCACCGACCCGGTGAACAACGAGAACGCCCCGGCATCTCCCTTCGAGATGGAGGAGTACGTCCTCGCCGATGCCGAAGAGGCGATACGGCTGAGCGGCGTCGCCGACCAAGCCGCCGCCGACGCCCGCGCCGCCAACCAGAACGGTGACAACTACGTCCTCACCGCCGTGCTCTTCGCCGCCGTCCTCTTCTTCTCGGGGGTCGCCTCCCGCCTGGAGAACCGCTGGAACCGAGTCGTGGTGAACCTGATCGGCATCATCGGCGTGGTGGTGGGCATCGTCATCCTGGCGACGTTCCCGATCCTGATCTGAACGGCCACCGACCCACCGTAGGATCGAGCGATGTCCTCGCAGCGGGTGATCCGAACCTACCTCGCCATCGCCGGGCTGTACACGCTCGCCGCATCCCTGATCTGGGGCGTGAACACCCTGTTCCTGCTCGACGCCGGGCTGTCCGTGTTCGAGGTGTTCGTGGCCAATGCCGGGTACACGGCGGGAATGGTCCTCTTCGAGATCCCGACCGGCGTTGTCGCCGACACCAGCGGGCGCCGCAAGTCGTTCCTGGCCAGCCTTGCCGTGCTCTTCACCGGGACGCTGGTCTACCTCGGCCTCGCCTCCATCGGAGCAGGGGTGCTCGCCTTCACGCTGGCCTCCGTCTTCCTCGGGCTCGGTTTCACCTTCTACACGGGTGCCGTCGACGCCTGGGTCGTCGACGCCCTCTCCCAGACCGATTTCGCCGGGCCCCTCGACCGGGTCTTCGCTCGCGGTGGAATCGTGACCGGCATCGCCATGCTGGTGGGCACGGTCGGAGGCGGGATCCTCGGCGACTTCGACCTGGCGATCCCGTACGTGGTCCGCGCCGCCCTCCTCGCCGCAGTGTTCGTCATTGCCTTCTACGGGATGCGCGACATCGGGTTCACTCCGCGTCGGGTCCCTCTGCGCGACTACCCGGCCGAGACGCTCGCCGTCGCCAGGGCCGGGTTCGACACGAGTTGGGGAGACCGCTCGGTGCGGCTCATCATGTTCCTCAGCCTGGTGCACGTCGGCATCTTCGTCTGGGTGTTCTACGCCTGGCCGCCCTACTTCCTCGACCTGCTCGGATCGGATGCGGTGTGGGTCGCCGGCGTGATCGCCGGCCTGGTCGGCTTGTCGATGACCGCGGGCAACACCATCGCCCACCTGCTGACACGCACCGCCGCCAAACGGACCACGATCATGGCCGGTGCGGTCGTCGTGCAGGCGCTCGCCGCGGCGGTGGTCGGTCTCGCCGGCTCGTTCTGGGTGGCCGCACCGGCACTGCTGGTGGCGACCTCCACCTACGGGATGCTGACACCGGCCAAGAGCGCGTACCTGAATCACCGCATCACATCCGAGGAGCGGGCGACCGTGCTCTCGATCGAATCGTTGAGCGGAAGCCTCGGAGCCGTCGGGAGCCAGGTCGGCCTCGGCAAGATCGCCGACGTGTGGTCGTTCTCCGCCGGCTTCGTCGCCGCCGGCTTCGGCTCGCTCATCGCTCTGATCCCGGTGTCCTTGCTCCGTGCTCGCAGGGACGCCGCCGACGTCATCGTCGGTGCGGACCGGCGAACCGCACCGGTGTCCCCTGCCGACCTGCCCACCGACCTGCGATGGTCGGATCGCGACGCATGAGGCGAAGCAACTCCGGATTCGGCCTACCATCCGCGGCCGACCCACCCTGGAGACCAATGATCACGCGCACGCGAATCCAGAACGCAATGTACGCGCTGTCCGGCATCGCCGGCCTGGCGCTCCTGCTCGCCGCCTGCGGCGGTGGTGCGTCGGGAGGCGCCGCCGCCATTGCCCAGACCGGCTGGGTGCTCACCGAGCTCGAGGGAAC
>CAYQZO010000389.1:0-2353 GCA_964421925.1 uncultured Acidimicrobiaceae bacterium | reverse complement strand
GAACCTCCGTAGGCGTTTGCCGGCAGATTTACAGTCTGCTCCCTTTGGCCGCTCGGGCATCCCAGCAGAGGAACTGCCAGCTGCCAGCTACCAGCTGCCAGCAAGCGCCTCAGCGGCGGCAGGTTACAACGCCTCGAGGCGCATCGTCTTTCCCGCTCTTCGCGATCTAGGCGAAGGGGGAGGCCATCTCCTGGAGGCGTTCGATGCGCTCCGGGATGGGCGGGTGCGTGGAGAAGATGGTGGAGAACCGCAGCCCGCGCCGCTGCTCGCTCGTCAGGGACCGGTACGGATCGGCGATGAACAGCGTCGACGCCGCCGCACCCACCTCCATGGGGTGACGCGCCGTGCCCCGGTCGAGCTTGTCGAGGGCGCTCGCCAGCGCCAGCGGAGATCCGGTGAGTCCGGCACCGGTGCGGTCCGCCTCGAACTCGCGAGAGCGGCTGATTGCCATTCGGATGACGAGGGCAACGATCGGGGCAATGATGATGGCAGCAAGCCCGAGGACGGCGCCCACCGCGCCGCTGTCCCGGTTGCGGCCCATGCCGCCCCAGAAAGCCATGCGGGCCAGAAACGACATGGCGGCGCCGATGGTGGCGGCCACCGAGGCAATGAGGATGTCCCGGTTCTGCACGTGGGACATCTCGTGGGCGAGGACGCCCTCGAGCTCCTGGTAGTTGAGGGCCTCGACGATCCCGGTGGTCACCGCCACCGCGGCGTGCTTCGGATTGCGGCCGGTGGCAAAGGCGTTGGGCTGGGCGGACTGGATCAGGTAGATGTCGGGCATGGGAAGCTCGGCACGCAGCGCCAGGGAGCGCACGATGGAGTACACCTCGGGAAGCTGGTGCTCCTCGACCGGCTGTGCCCCGGAGGCCTTGATGGCGATCTTGTCCGAGAACCAGTACATGGCGAAGTTGAACAAGACCGCGATCCCGAGGGCGAGCAGGGCACCCTGCTGGCCGCCGAGCAGCCAGCCGATGGCGACGAAGATGCCCCCGAGGAGGGCGAGGAGTGCGACGGTCTTTGCGTTGTTGGCCACGGGCTGAGGGTACCGGGGAGCACAGGGAACTCTGACGAAAGCGCGAAAACCAAACCAGTGGCCATTGGGAGGGCGGCGTCGCTGCCGCGTAGGATGGCTTTTGGCACATCGGGAAGCCGCCCGGCCAGGTGGGAATGACCGGGGGTGGCGTGTCTGCGTCTTCCTGACCGCTGTGGATAGCTACATACGGAAGGGAAGGCAACCGTGTCTCGTCGTCTGTTGGTTCTTCTGGGCGTGCTCGCCCTCGCACTCGGCATCATGGCCCCAATCGCCAGCGCCCAGGAAGCCCCCGACGAAGGCGCCGACGAGGCTGCACAGGAAGCCCCCGACCCCAGCGCGGACGAGGCCGCCCAGGAGGGTCCGGACCGCACCACGCAACGAGAGCTGCCTGCGTCGGTGGAAGGCCTGCGGCTGGGCAGCCCGCTGTCCCGGTCGGTCGCCACCTCCGATCTCGCCGGCAATTTGGTGGCGGGCGGCGAGGACGCCCGGGTCATCATTCGCCTCAAGTCACCTTCGGTGGCCGAGGGTGCCGCCTCCAAGGCGGCGATCGAGTCCGAGCAGGCGGCGCTGATCGAGCGCGTCCTCGCCATCGACTCCAGCGCGACGGTGCTGGCCCAGGTTCAGCTCGTGCTCAACGCGGTGTTCATCGAGGTGAGCGCCGCCGCGCTCGCCGAGATCTCTGAGGATAAGGCGGTCCTCCGGGTGGCACCGGTGGGGAGCTATCAGATCGACCTCACCGAGACCATTCCCTACATCGGTGCCGCCGCAGTGCACGCCGACGGCTACGACGGGACCGGGATCAGGGTGGCCGTCCTCGACAGCGGCATCGACTACTACCACGCAAACCTTGGCGGATCGGGCGATCCCGCCGACTACGCCGCCGACGACCCCACCATCATCGAAGCGGGGACCTTCCCCACCGCCAAGGTGGTCGGAGGCTATGACTTCGTGGGCAGCGCCTGGTTGGGTACCGGCGGGCCCCCAGAGGCACCGGACGAGGACCCGATCGACGACGGCCCAGGGGCCGGGCACGGCACCCACGTCGGCCACATCATCGCCGGCGTCGACACCGACAGCAGCAACCCGTTCCCGGGCGGCGTCGCCCCCGGTGCCGACCTCTATGCCGTCAAGGTGTGCTCTTCGATCTCGACCGCTTGTTCGGGGATGGCGCTCATCCAGGGCATGGAGTTCGCCGTCGATCCGGACGGCGACGGCAAGACCGAGGACGCCGTGGACATCATCAACATGTCGCTCGGCTCCCCCTACGGCCAGCCCTTCGACGACGATCTCTCCCAGGCGGTGGACAACGCCACGAGC
>CAYQZO010000388.1:0-2353 GCA_964421925.1 uncultured Acidimicrobiaceae bacterium | reverse complement strand
GACCGACATGGTCACCACCGGCGGGTCGATGTGGGAGAAGTGGTTGGCCGCCACAACCACCGCACCGCCGGGTACGTGCTCGGTGCCGCTCACCTCGAAGTCGAACACACCGCGGGCGAGCCCGCGCAGCACCGGCGAGAGAACGGTGGCGACGGCCTCGGCCGCCTGGTGGGTCCGCTCAGGCATCCGTGGAGAGCTGGGAGAACAGGTTGGCGAAGGCGAGCTGCGGACGCTGGTTGGCATCGAGGGCGTCGATGGCGTCGAGCACCAGCTCGGCGTTGGCGAGCGCCCTCCGTGGTGACACCGCGGACAACGCGGCGACCGGGATGTCGGAGTTGCGCACCGGGCTGCCGAACTGGGCGGCGGCGACGTCCCGGTAGTAGGAGGCGAGGATCTCGAGACCGGAGACATGGAGGGCATCGGTCGCCCGTTTCAGCTCACGGCTCTGCCGGTCCTGCAACGATCGGGGCGCGTCCTCACCGAGCCGGTCCCGCTCCACGTCCTGACGCTCCTTGAGGGCGGCCAGGAGCGGCTCGGTGGCGGCCATCGCCTCTTCGGCAAGGCGAAACGCCGTCCCCGGATAGTCACCGAGACGGGCGGGAACGCTCAGCCACAGGCGGCGGTAGTCGGCCAGCTCCTGGTTGGTGGCAAGGACGACGGCGAGACCGGGGCGGCCGCCGGCGATGCGCGATGCTTGGGCGGCCTGGTCCTCATCGATGCCGAGGCCCACCAGCCCGTCGAGGACCTCCTCGGTGGGTACCCGCCCGAAGACGACGGTGCGGCAGCGGCTGGCCACGGTGTCGGGAAGCTGATCCTCCGTCTCGGCGACGATCACGAAGAGGGACGAAGGGGATGGCTCCTCCAGGGTCTTGAGCAGGGTGTTGGCCGCTTCCTCGTTCATCATCCCGCCCTCTTCGAACAGGAACACCTTGCGCGTCGCCTCCAGCGGCGACAGGGACGCCGACGACACCACCGACCGGGCCTGGTCGACGGTGATCGAGGCGCGGCCTTCCGGCTCGACGATCACGAGGTCGGGGTGGCGCCCGCCCACCGCACGCTGCCAGCATCGCTCGTCGTCGCCACAGACGAGGGCCGCAGCGAAGCGACGGGCGACCGTCGCCTTCCCCACGTTGGAGGGGCCGACGAACAGGTAGCCGTGAGCCGGGTTCTCCAGCTCGCTGAGGAGGAGATCGAGGACCCCGCGGTGGCCGACGACGCCGGCGAAGATCGTCACGGGGGCACTCCGACAGCGGCTATGACGGCATCGACGATCGGATCGAGATCAGCGTTTGCGTCGACCACCAGGAAACGCTCCCGCTCCCCGGCGGCGAGCTCGGCGAAGGCGTCGGCGACCGCCGACTGGAAGGCAACCCCCTCGGCGCCGATGCGGTCCGGGTCGTCCTGTCGGGCGAGGGCGCGCTCCGCATCGACATCGAGCAGCACAACGAGGTCGGGCCAGATCTCATCCAGGCCGGCCTCGTTCACCCGGCGCACCGTTTCGACGCCGAGCCCCCGGCCCGCTCCCTGGTAGGCGAGGGACGAATACACCGACCGGTCGGCGATGACCCACGCCCCGTCGGCGAGGGCGGGAGCGATGACGTCGGCGGCGAGCTGGGCACGCGCCGCGGCAAACAGGAGCGCCTCCGTCCACGGCGACGGGGACAGGTCGTGTCCGAGCAGAATCGACCGGATCCGCTCCCCGACCTCGGTTCCCCCCGGCTCCCGCACCCGGACGACGGGCTCCCCCGCAGCCTCGAGGGCGTCGGCGAAGCGGGACGCGACCGTCGACTTCCCTGCCCCGTCGATCCCCTCGAAGGCGATGTACCGCAATCCCGCCATGGCGGTCAGTTAACCAGTCTCAGCCTCTTCTTAGGCGCCCCGGGGAGCGGGCGAGGCGGTGCCGAGCGTCGAACGCCCATGATGGCGGCGCAGCCCGATCCGTACGCACCCTGTGAGGAGTCGTGCACCCACGACCTCGCCACCGGCGTGCTGGTCGACGAGCTGCTCGGCGCCGACGGCCCGTATCCCCCGGTGTGGACCCCTGTACGCGCCGCGGGCTGGCTGGCAGTAGTCCACGACCAGGACGAGGACGATGAATCAGCGGCGTGACAGCTGTGAGCTGTCAACGCTCAACGCTCAACGCTCAACGCTCACTTCTTCTTCGCCCGGCGTTCGGCGAGCAGCTCGACGGCACGATCGAGCGTCATCGCCTCGATGGTGTCGGCGGTCCGCAGTGACGCGTTCGTCTCCCCATCGGTGACGTAGGGCCCGTAGCGGCCCGACTTCACCACGACGGGCCTTCCCGAGTTCGGATCCTCGCCGAGCTCCTTGAGCGGCGGCGCCGCGGTCCGTC
>CAYQZO010000387.1:0-2362 GCA_964421925.1 uncultured Acidimicrobiaceae bacterium | reverse complement strand
GAGGGCACCGTCGGTGTAGGGCTCGTCGGGGAGCGACTCGTAGTGGACCGAGAAGTGGTAGATGTCGACCGAGCGCCCATCCGGGGCGTCGAAGCGCATCACCCCGTTGTTGATCGACCCTGGCAGCCGCGGCCGGTCGATGACGGCGAAGAACAGGGACCACAGCCCGTCGTGGGTCCCGTAGACAGCTCCGAGGTTCCCCCGCTCTCCATGATCCATGAGCTCGAGCGAGGTGCGGATCGGGAGAAAGGTTTCGATGTCCCGGTTGTTGGAGCCGTGGAAGATGTAGCGGTCACGGTCCATCAACCAGCGGACGAACTCGTGCTTCGGGTAGGGGTGATCCCAAGCGATCGGCTTTGCATCACCGAAGCCCGCCTCCAGCCGGGCGAAGAGCTCGTCCCGATCGGCGTCCGCCACCCAAAGAGGAGCGAGCAGGCCGTGTCCCGGCAGCTCGGCGACCGGCCCGGACATTCGCTCGATCTCGAGGGGACCGAATGTGGCCCGGTCCCCGTCTTCGCCGACTGCCACGACGACGCCGTCGAGCTCACCGCCCCGGATCACGAACTCTCCTGCAGCATCGGTCGGTGCCAGGACCGCGTCGAAGCCGGCCGGCGTCCCCGGGAGATGGAGCACCAGCTCACCGCCACGATCCACCACCTCGACGGGGAGCCCGGCGAAATCCCACGTTCCGAGGAAGCGCTCGCTCATCGGGCGAGGCTACCCCGGCGCTCCACCGGCAATCGACACCGCCCACGAGGCCCGGCCGATTACGCTCCGCACCCATGGCCACCCTTCGATTGTTCGCCGGCCTGCGGGAGGCCGCGGGCACCGCAGAAGCCTTTGTGGATGCGGGCACCGTCGGCGACATCCTGGACAAGGCGGTTGCCGACTACGGCGACGCCTTCGCACGGGACCTCGCCGCCGCCCGGGTGTGGGTCAACGGTGAGCCCGCAGATACCGACACCGAGGTGAGCGACGACGACGAGGTCGCGCTCATCCCACCGGTGTCGGGTGGTGCCTACACCACCGAGCAACAGGCGGTGGTTCGTGCCGAGCCGGCACAGGACCTGCTCTCGTTCATCTTGCTCACCGCCCTCTTCGTGTCTTCCTGGATCCCCGTGGAATGGTTCGTCGCGGTGGCAGTGGGAGCGGTGCTCGCCTGGGTGTGGGACCTCACCGCCACCGATGCCCGCAACCTCGACCGGCTCAACGTCTACGCCCTCGTACTCGCCCCGCCGATGGCTGGTGCCGCCACCTACGCATGGGGTCTGCCCGGTTGGGCGGGGGCGGTGGGCGCCTCGGTGCTGATCGCCATCGCCTGGCCCATCTTCGACAAGACGCAGCGAGAGGTACCGGGCATTGCGGCCACGGTGACCGTTGCGGTCATCGCGGCGACGGGAACGGGGGCGCTCGTCCTGCTGCGCATGATCTCCACCATGACCATGATCGCCTTCACCTTCGTGATCGCCGCCGGCATCCTCGGTGCCCTCGCCACCGCGGTCTACGGAGGTCAGACGCTCGATCCCAACGTCGGGGCGATGGTCGCAGCCATCGTCGCCGGTGTGCTCGTCGGCTTCCTCTCCGCCGAGATCGAACTCGCCGCCGGTTTGTTTGCGGCGGTTGCAGCCGGGCTCGGCCTGATCGCGGGTCGGGCCTTCGGATCCTTGGTGCGGACCGGGACCATCATCCATACCCGGCGCGCTCCCGGGCATCTCAGCCCCATCGACGGGGTCCTGCTCGCCGCACCCCTCTTCTGGCTCGTGTTGATCATGCCGGGGCTCGGCACATAGGCATTTGGCCGATCCCTGGTTAGCCTGGCCGATCGCATGTTGAAATCGCGCAGTCCGCGCGCCGTGGTGGCAGTCCTGATGCTCGCCCTGCTTGCGATCGTCCCCGCCGTCGCGTCCGCACAGACAAAAGAGGACGTCGAGCAGGCGGAGGACGCCGTCGAACAGGCCGAAGCCGCCACCCAACGAGCCCGCGACCGGTGGCTTGCCGCCCAGGAGGAGCTCGAGGCCGCGCTCTTCGAACTCGAAGAGGTCACCACCGAGCTCGAGCGGCTCACCTATACCATCGGGGTGCTCGAGAACAAGATCGGCGCCTACGACGGCCAGGTGGCGGAGCTGCGCAAGGTCGCCCAGGAGCTCGTCGTCGAGGCCTACACGAGCGGGGGCGGGGAGATGGTCACCGCCGCCTTCCAGGCGGGCTCGATTCAGGACCTGCTCATCTCCCAGGTGCTGATCGACCAGGCCGCCGATCGAGATGTCGCCAATCTGGACCGGCTGAGCGCGGTGTCCCGCGAGATGGAGCGGCTCACCGCAGATCTCGACGAGCAGCGGGCGCAGGTCCAGCTCGTGGAGGC
>CAYQZO010000386.1:0-2371 GCA_964421925.1 uncultured Acidimicrobiaceae bacterium | reverse complement strand
GACCTCGACCACCTGGCCCCCTCCCTGAACTTCTGGCGACACCTGCTGCACTTCCTCGGCGGCCAGGGCATCGTCATCGCCGTGCTCGTCCTCTTCGCCGGGGGTGGCGCCCTCACCCTGTACTACGGAGAGGGAAGGGACGACCACATCCTCCCCTCGGTGCGTTCGACCTCCCGGTTCATCTGGAGCGTGGCGGCAGCCCACCTGGTCTTCGGCGTGGTGGCCCTCGGGTTGGTCGCCTTCGTCACCCTCGGCTTCGGCTTCGGAAGGTCGCTCTTCCACGGGCTGATGATCTTCTTCGCAGGATTCGACACCGGAGGGTTCTCCCCGCAGAGCACCAGCATCGGCTACTACCACTCGGCGATATTCGAGTTCGTCACCGGCATCCTCATGGTGGCCGGGGCCCTCTCCTTCGGGGTCCACTTCGCGTTGTGGTGGGGACCCCGCCGCGGGATCTTCAAGAACCTCGAGATGCGCACCATCGTCCTCACCTTCGCGGGCACGATGGCGCTCACCATCGTCGGCCTGGCCGCGCTCGGCGTCTACGACGACCTCACCGGGCTCACCCGCCAGGGCTTCTTCCAGATCCTCTCCGCCCAGACCGGCACCGGGTTCGCCACCATTCCGTCCTCCGAGCTCGCCGGTTGGGGAGGGCTCGCCTTCGGAGGGATGGCCATCGCCATGGCGCTCGGCGGTATGGCCTCGTCGACCGCCGGTGGCGTCAAGTCGCTTCGCGTCGGCCTCACCGTGCGCTCGATGCGCCAGGAGATCCGGTCCATCCTGCTGCCCCACCGTGCGGTGGTCGATCGCACCTACTTCCAATTCAGGGAGCGGGCGCTCACCCCGGACCTTGCCCGGTCCGTGATGACGGTGTCGCTCCTGTACGTGGCGCTCTACATGCTCGGGGCCGGGATCGCGCTCGCCTACGGGACCCCGCTGCAGCAGGGCTTGTTCGAGTCCGTGAGCGCCGGAGCCAACGTCGGGCTCTCGGTCGGGGTCACGGAGTCGACGATGCCCGTCCTGCTCAAGCTGTCCTACATCGTGCAGATGTGGCTGGGGCGGCTCGAATTCGTGGCCGTGTTCTCCTTCTTCGGGTTCCTGATGGCACTGGTGAGAGGGAAATGAGCTACCCGCTACCAGCTGCCGGCTACGAGCCGCCGCAACGGTGGAGGACGCTCGCCGTACCCGTTGCCGTCGTCGCCGTGCTTCTTGCGCTCGCCGCGCCCGCCTCCGCCCAGGTGGTGGTCACCGCCGGGGACGTCCTGGCCGACCCGGAGGCGTTCAACGGGCAGACGATCACCGTGGAGGGGGAGCTCGTGGGCGACTACGGGTTTCGCTCCGACGGCACCATGTGGACCCAGCTCAACTCCGACTCCTACATCCACGCCCCGGTCGTCGAGGGAGGTGAGCTCACCGGCTCCAACGTCGGCATCGGTGTGCGCATGCCGTCGGAGATCGGCGAGGAGCTCGATCCCCCTGGTGGATACCGGGTGCGCGGACCGGTGGTCCAGGCAACCGGGGTGTGGCGCTACCACGATCCGACCCGCGGGGGCGAGTCCTACCTCGATGCCATCGACGTGGTCACCGTGGACCCCGGCATCGAACTCGAAGAGGGCTGGACCGCGTGGGCGGCGGTGAGCGGGGTCGTGCTGCTGGTGGTGAGTGCCCTGATCTGGTGGCGCTACCGCTCGGCGCTCGCCCGCCGATAGCCCCTCGCTGGTAGCTGGTAGCTGGTGGCTGGGAGCCGGTAGCTCGTATACTCCCGCCCCTTCCAACCTCGACCGGGGAGCGACCGTGAATCCTGACCTGTGGCTGTACGCGGCGATCGGCATGGGCGTGCTGGCACTCGTCGTGGCCGCCTTCTACGCATCCCAGGTGCTCGCCGCCGACCCGGGCAACGACGCCATGGTGCGACTCATGAACGTGATCCGGTCGGGATCCATGGCGTTCCTGCGCCGCGAGTACCTCGCGATCGCCGTCTTCGTGGCCGTGCTCGCCACGCTGATCATGGTGTTCCTCCCCTGGGGAGCGCCCTGGGGAGCGGTGGCGTACGTGTCGGGAGCGATCCTGTCCGGGCTCGCCGGCTTCATCGGGATGCGGATCGCCACCGCAGCCAACGCCCGCACCACCGAGGCCGCCCGCCAGGGGGGCGTGGACAAGGCCTTGCCCGTCGCCTTCCGAGGTGGGGCGGTAATGGGCTTCACCGTCGCCGGGCTCGGATTGCTCGGCTTCGCGATGGGGGTGTGGGTGTTCAAGGAGGTGCTCGAGCTCGAGGACTGGGTAGCGGTCATCACCGCCATCGGGCTCGGAGGGTCTTCGATCGCCCTGTTCGCCCGCATCGGCGGTGGCATCTACACCAAGGCCGCCGACG
>CAYQZO010000385.1:0-2372 GCA_964421925.1 uncultured Acidimicrobiaceae bacterium | reverse complement strand
CGTAGGGTCGTCTTTGGGAGCACGTTGGCGCTGAACCATCGTGCGGAGGCGATCTTGCCTTCATAGAAGAAGCGCTGGGCTTCGTCGGCGTCGGTAAGGGCGGCGTGGGCGACTTCGGCGTGGCGGAGCAGGAGCCATCCAATGAGCACCTCGGCGAGGGATTCGAGCAGCGAGTTGGCATGCAGCGCCGCCCGGTAGACCATGGTGGGATCCTTCGTCGACGCCACCATGTGGCCGGTCAATACGCCGACTTGGCCTTGGACATCCTCGAGGGCGGCGCCGAGGAGTCGTCGCTCCGGCTCGAACACGTCGCCGTCGTATCCATTGGCCGTGTCGGCGACCCGCACCGCGAGTTGCATCAACGTTTCGCCGCGGTCGCGGGCGATCTTGCGGAACAGGAGATCGAGGGCCTGGATCCCGGTGGTGCCTTCGTAGATGGAGTCGATCTTGACGTCGCGGATGTACTGTTCGATCGGGTAGTCCTGGGTGTATCCGGATCCGCCGAGCACCTGCATCGATTGGGCCAGCAACTCGTACGCCTTCTCCGGTATGTAGCCCTTGACGATTGGTAACAACAGGTCGTTGAGCCGCGGCCAGAACCCATCGTCGGGATCGATCAGGATGTGGTCTTGGGCGTGGGCGGTGTAGAACACCAGTGCCCGCATGCCTTCCACGTGCGCCTTTTGCATCATCAGCATCCGGCGCACGTCGGGGTGTTTGATGATCGGAACCTTCGGGGCGTCGGGATCACGCGCCTGGGTGAGATCTGGGCCTTGGAGGCGCTGTGCGGCGTAGTCGAGGGCGGTTAGGTACCCGGTCGACAGCGCAGCCAGCGCCTTCTGACCGAAGTGCATCCGCGCTGCCTCGATCACGGTGAACATCTGGCGGATCCCGTCGTGGACACCGCCCACCAGGTAGCCGATACAGGGACCATCCTGCCCCAAGGTCAACTCGCAGGTCGTCGAGCCTCTGATCCCCATCTTGTGTTCCAGGTTGGAGGCCACCACACCGTTGCGCCTCCCCAACGTGCCGTCATCGTTAACCAGGAACTTGGGGACGATGAACATCGACAGGCCCTTGGTACCGGGCGCAGCATCCACGGGACGTGCCAGGACCAGATGCACGATGTTCTCGAAATAGTCGGCTTCCCCACTGGTGATGAACCGTTTGACGCCTTGCAGGTGATAGACGTTGCCTTCGACGTGGATCGCCTTGGTGGTCCCCGCTCCCACGTCGGATCCCGCGTCGGCCTCGGTCAAGACCATCGTGCTACCCCATCCCCGTTCCAGCATCGGTATCGCCCACGTGTCGATCTGCTCTGGGGTGCCGTGGGCCTCGAGCGCCGGCGCGGTGATCGGCGAGGACACATACAGATGCGCGGCCGGGTTGGCACCCACGAGAAGCTCATGGACGGCCCAGCGCAGCGACGGCGGGGCTCCGGCCCCGCCGAGACCCTCAGAGACGCCGAAACGGTGCCATCCGCCGTCGAAGACCGCATCGAGGCTCTTCTTGAGCCCCGGCGACAGTTCGATGACACCATCGACCAGTTCGAGGTGCGTGCGGTCTGCCTCCTCGAAGCTAGCGGCGTAATCCTCGACGGCGAGGCGATGGACTTCGCGGAGAATGTCTCTGCCCATTGCCTCGTCGAACGCAACAAACGGTTCCCGACCCAGGTGGTCTTGGATCCTCCACACCTCGAAGAGGTTGAACTCGATATCTCGGAGATTCGCGCGGAAATGCGACACATCACCCCCGGCGCCGTGTCGGGGTCCATCGGCACCCCGGACCCCTCACGCCGGAATCAACGCAACACCCATCCACCGCCTGTTGTCTAGAGCACTAAGCCCCTTTGGCGGCGGGTCCCGCGGTCCCACGCGAGCAGATTGCCGGTTCCAGAACGGGTAGTTCGACCGAAGGAGCTGTTCGGAGTGATGTGATGTGATCTGTGCGGCTCTCCGGGTCGAGTCGCTCAGGAGGCCAGCAGCACCGCACTGCTGACGATCTGGAGCACCGAACGATCCTCGACGAGTGCGGCGATCGCCTCCACCATCTCCACCGTGGCGGCGCGCACACGGACCTCGATCTTGCCCCCGGGAACGACATGTACGCCGAGCACTCCAAGCTGAAATCCCGACGACGCGGTGTAGTCGTCGATGGAGGCGGGGAGTGGAAGAGGGAACAGAGTCTCCTCGAGCTGGTCGGCGATACGTACCAGCCTGGTTTCGGCCTGAATGATGCACGCCTCCAGTCCGTCGCTTTCGAGCCCAAGCCGGTGGTTCTCCGGATCGTCGGTCACCATGAGCACTGGCAGGCCATCTTCGGCGACGAAGGCCGCGTTTGACCAGTTGTCAGTGTGCTGCGTCGCATAGTCG
>CAYQZO010000384.1:0-2412 GCA_964421925.1 uncultured Acidimicrobiaceae bacterium | reverse complement strand
AGGCAGCCCGCATCCACGCCGACCTCCCCGTCGTGGACGGCCACAACGACCTGGCGTGGGCGCTGCGGCTGCGCGCCGGAAGCGATCTCGACGCCGCCGATCCCAGCGGGCAGCTCGACGGGTACCAGACCGACGCGGGACGGCTGTTGGCGGGAGGAGTCGGCGCCCAGTTCTGGTCGGTGTACATGCCGGCGTGGGACGCAGCGCCCTACCAGTCCACCTTGGAGCAGATCGACCTGGTCGACGCCTTCGTCGCCCGCTGCGCCACGATGGAGCCGGCCGACTCGGCCGCCGACGCGGCCGCGGTCCGGGGACGAGGCCACACCGCATCGCTGAAGGGCGCCGAGGGCGGGCACTGCATCGAGAACTCGCTCGACGCCCTGCGCGAGCTACGCCGCCGCGGGGTGCGCTACCTCACCTTGACCCACGCCGACACCATCGACTGGGCGGACAGCGCCACCGATGAGGTGCGCCACGGCGGGCTCACCGACTTCGGTGAGGAAGTAGTCCGGGAGATGAACCGGATCGGGATGATCGTCGACATCTCCCACGTGTCCCCCGACACCATGCGCCACGCCCTCGCCGTGACCGATCGACCGCTGATGGCGTCGCACTCCGGTGCGCTAGCGCTCGCCTCCCACCCCCGCAACGTCCCCGACGACGTGCTCGACTCGGTGCGGGACAACGGCGGAGTGGTGATGGTCAACTTCTATCCCGCCTTCGTAACGGAAGCCGCAGCCGAGCACGGGATGGGTCGGTTCGACGTCGCCCGCAAGCTGCACGCCGAACTCGGTGACGACGCCGCCGTCGACGCCGAGCTGGCCCGGCTGCTCGCCCAGGATCCGTTTCCCGAGGTGACGGTGGCCGACGTCGTCAACCACATCGAACACATCGCCCGCGTCGCCGGCGCCGACCACGTCGGTCTCGGATCGGACTTCGACGGCATCGACGCCACGCCGGTCGGCCTGGAAGACGTGTCGACCTACCCGGCCATCACCGCCGAGCTGCTGCGACGCGGTTGGGCGGAGCCGACGATCCGCAAGGTGCTCGGCGAGAACGCTCTGCGGGTACTGGCGGCGAATGACGTCTGATGATTGGCACAAGGTGAGCTTGGACGACACGATCCGCGATCGCTACTACCACGGCACCAAGGCCGACCTGGAGCCTGGAGATCTGATCGAGGCCGGCTACACCTCCAACTTCGGCAGCCGGAGGAAGGCCAACCACGTCTACCTGACCGCCACGGTGGACGCAGCGGTCTGGGGAGCGGAGCTCGCACAGGGCGAAGGTCCCGGCAGGATCTACATCGTCGAGCCGACCGGTCCCATCGAAGATGACCCGAACCTGACCGATAAGAAGTTCCCGGGCAACCCGACGAAGTCGTACCGCTCACGCGACCCGCTGCGGGTCACGGGCGAGCTCACCGACTGGGAAGGGCACGCCCCCGAGGAGCTCCAGGCGATGAAGGACCACCTCGAGCACCTCAAGGACCTCGGCATCGAGGCCATCGACGACTGATCATCCGACGTACTCGAACACCTCTTCGATGCCCTTTCCGAACACCCGGGCGATCTGAAAGGCCAGGCTGAGCGAGGGAACGTAGCGCTCCTTCTCCAGCACGATGATGGTCTGCCGGGTGCACCCGACCCGGTCGGCGAGCTCCTGCTGGGTCATCTCGCCGTGCTCGAACCGGAGCCGGCGGATCTCGTTTGCGATTTTCGCCTTAGGCATCGACGGTGATCTCGCGGCGGTACCCGAGGACGATCCCGAGCGACCGGCCCAGGGCCCCGCCGATCAGCGTGCTCCAAAAGAGCAGCTGCAGGTAACCGATGGGCACCGCTCCTTCGTCCCAGAACGCCTCGGTGAGACCGACGGTCCACACCACCAGCGAGACCAGGACGATCATCGACTCCACGCTGAAGGAGCGGGCGAGGATCGCCCGATCCCGTTCGTCGGCCACGATTGCGGCGCCCCGACGCCGGAGCACGGCGTAGGCCGCCGCCCACACCCCGATCCCGGCGACGAGCATGAGCCAGAAGGCGAACCGGGCCGCCGACTCCTCGAAGCCATCGACACCGACGACGGCGATGAGCACGCCGAGGCCGGCACCGATCGCTCCGGTAACGCCGACACCGATCCAGCCCAGTATCTCGAGCGCAGTCATCGGGCCACCGCCCATGTCGGGTTGTGGTCGGAGGCCGCTGATCACCCGACCCAGGGCGACGACGAAGAAGATGCCCCCGAGCACAGCAAGTGCGATCCACAGAGCACTCATGGCTTCTCCTCTCTGTAAGATTTTCTTTACTCAATGTATGCTAAATCTTACATTCTGTCAAGCCTGAATCGGAGCTCGGACGAGGCGTGGGCAGGACGGGCGGAGAGTTGTGCCGGGCAGCCGTTATCCTCTGCACC
>CAYQZO010000383.1:0-2413 GCA_964421925.1 uncultured Acidimicrobiaceae bacterium | reverse complement strand
GGCGAGGTCGTCGTGTCCCCACAGGCGGAGCAGTTTCTGGCCGTCGCGAGGACCGAAGAGGACAGCGAGGGCCTTGGCCTTGTCCTCGCGGGGGACCGCCTCCCCCCGAACGTAGTAGCGGATGGCGGAGCCGGACACCTCGCCCGCCAGGTCGGCCAGGCGCGGCGAAGACAGGCCGCGGCGCCGCATCAGCCACGCCAGGTAGGTCGCTCCCGACTCGTCGTGGTCCCCCATCTGGCAGCGATGCTACGGCTGCGCTTGCGGCAAGTCGCGTTTGCCGAGGTCGCAGCCCGCACTCCTAACCTCGCCCGAATGTCCTTGCCGCAGCCACCTGCGCTCGACGGCGTCACCTGGCGGCCGG
The DNA here is from genome assembly GCA_964421925.1 of uncultured Acidimicrobiaceae bacterium. Taxonomy (GTDB): domain Bacteria; phylum Actinomycetota; class Acidimicrobiia; order Spongiisociales; family UBA5794; genus JACZST01. The sequence goes on along the minus strand of CAYQZO010000383.1, from coordinate 2,052 downwards.
CAGCGGCCGACGACGCCGGGCGCGTCGCCGACCTGCACAACGCGGCGTTCAAGACCGATGGCGGCTACCGGGTGACTGCCACGGAGATCCGCAACGAGCTGGAGAACCCGGACAACGACCCCGCTACCGACTCGCTCATCGCGCTCGACGATGCCCGCGGAGCCGTTGCCTTCGTGCTCGTGCTGATGTCGAGTGCCTTCGAGAACGAGCTCAAGGTGCACAGCGCCGTGCTCACCCATCCGGAGTGGCGGGGCCGGGGGATCGAAGACTTCCTCCTCGACTGGTACGAGGCGAGGGGCCGGGAGCGGGCGCAGGCCGTCGACACGAGCGTCCCCAAGTTGTTCCGCGGGTGGGCGTACGACTGGCAGCAGGCCAAGATCGACCGGCTCCAAGGACGCGGCTATGAGCCGACTCGCTACTTCACCGAGCTCGCCCAGCCCCTGGACCGGCCCATCGAACCGGCGCCGCTCGCCGACGGCTACGAGATCCATCCCTGGCCCGACGATTCCGAGCCTATCCGGTTGCTCCACAACGCCGCTTTCCAGGACCATTGGGGGGCAGAGCCCCGCTCCGCAGAAGAGTGGCGCCGCTACACCCTCGACGAGTTCTTCCGCCAGGACCTGTCCTTCATCGCGGTGCACGACGGGGAGCCCGCCGCCTACCTGCACACCGCGGTGTACCCGCACGACTTCGAGGATCGGGGCCGCTCCGAGGCCTGGGTCGAGATCCTGGGCACCGCCAGGGGGCACCGCAAACGAGGCCTGGCCTCGGCGCTGGTCACTCGGGCGCTTGCCGCCTACCGGGACGATGGCTTCGACTACGCGGTCATCGGTGTGGACAGCGACAGCCTCACCGGGGCGCTGCGCCTCTACGAATCGCTCGGCTTCGGGAAGGAGCGGAGCTCGATCGTCTTCGCCAAGCCGATCGAGGGGTGAGCACCTATCCGTCGCGCGTACTTAGAGGTACATGTGATGTCACCCTGAGTACGCGCGACGGGAATACGGAAGCTAGACCTTGACGTACAAGCCGACGAAGACGTCCTGCCACTCTCCGTTGCGGGCGACCTCCCAATGTTGACGGACCCGGCCGTCCTCGAGCGGGGTCCAGCTGATGCGGTGACGGATCGGGTCGCCTTCCCGGTCGATGCCCGCACCGGCGAGGACCATGGCCCCATCCTCCAGGCCGCCGTGGAGCTGGAGGAGCAGGCCGTTGCTGTCCACCCAGGTCTGATGCCAGCGTCCGGTCCGCCCGTCGTACGTGTTGAGGCTGTGACCCACCGAGCCCGTCTCCCCCGTCCAGCTCTCGTACAGGGCACATCCGCCGAGAATTGACTCGATCCGGTTGGTGCCCTGCTTGACGCCATCCGGGTCGAAGACCTCCCACTCACCGATCCAGAAGTCGAATTGGCGGTGCTCCGCGTCGGCGCACGGTGCGTCGTCCGGCATCGCCGCACCCTACCGGTAGATTCCCCGCATGGCCGAACACGCCGACACCGGGTTCGATCCCGCCGTCCACGGGTTGCACTTCCGCAACCGGTTCCCCGGCCTCGACGTCGTGCGCGAGTACAACGAGGGCGTTGCCGACCTGGCCGAGTGGCTCACCGGATCGGCCGCGGTGTGGAAGGGCTGGGGGCTGTGCGGCGGGATGGCGTGGGAGGCACTCGACCGGTTCTACGCCGGCGCACCGGTGCCGGAGGATCGGGAGCCCCCCGAACGGGACACCGCGCTGTTCCGGCGGCTGGTGCGGCGCCAATACGACTCGTTCTACGGCCTCCGGCTGCCGCTCGAGGTCCTCGACTGGCAGAGCCGGAGCGAAACCGGCAACCGGTGGGATCCGCGGCGCACGACCCGTCAACTCACCCTCGAGCAGTGGCCCGCCATCAAGGACCACATCGATGGTGGACACCCGGCGTCGCTCACGCTGATCCGGACCAGGGGGGCGCCGTGGCACAACCATCAGGTGCTCGCGGTCGACTACACGGCAGATGACGACAAGGCCGTCATCGGGATCTACGACCCGAACCACCCGGACGCCAAGCCGACCATCACCCTC
>CAYQZO010000382.1:0-2416 GCA_964421925.1 uncultured Acidimicrobiaceae bacterium | reverse complement strand
CGGCAAGCGACGGTGAGGGGTGGTCGCGCACCGGGTCGACTCCGTTGAGGATGAGCGCCTTGAGCTCGCCGGCGGCGAGGCCCTCCAGGATCTCGGTGGCCCGCCTTCCCGGTCCTTCCGGCAGCGGGCCCCAGGCGTTCTCAAGAGCGATGCGGTCCGGGTCGCTGGTCACGGCCGATCGGCCGGGGAGGAGCGCCGGATCCAGCCCCATGTCGAGGGCGCCGAACACGTTGCCTCGCCTGATGAGGGGCAGGACGGCGGCATCGGGGAGCTCGACGACGAAGGCAGCGACCGCCTCGGCGAGCTGCTGACTTTCGGCGAGCCCGGTGCGCCCCACGAGGGCGACGACCGGTCCATCCCGGAGGGCGGCGCGCGCCTCCTTGAAGCCCTTCTTGCGCCCGTTGCGCAGGTTGGTGAGCGTTGTGAAGCCCTCACCGATCCGGTAGGTGACGGTGGCGGTGGCCACGTCGTGGAGGCCGGTGCGGCGGGGATGGACGACCACGAGCTTCGCCCCGTGCTTGGTGACGGCCCGACGCACCCGCAGGTACAAGGCAGGGAACTCCTCCTTGAGGTCGGCGCCCCACACCAGGATGGAGCCGGCGCGGTCGAGGTCGGGGATGGCGGCCCGCGGGGCCACCCCCACCGCGAACTCGGCGGAGAGCCCGTCGTCGAGTTGGGCGTCCAGGTGGGGGCTCACCACGACGGTGCGCAGGAACTTGGAGAAGGCGTAGGCATCCTCGTTGGTCCCCCGTGCCCCGCCGAGGCCGGCCACACGATCGCCCCGATACTCGGCGAGGCGATCGGCCACCGTGTCGATCGCCTCTTCCCAGGTCGCCTCCCGGTACCCGTCCTCTTCCTTGATGAGCGGAGCGGTGATCCGCTCCGGGGAGCGGGTGTGCTCGTAGATGAAGCGGTCCTTGTCCGAAAGCCACCCCTGGTTGGTCTCGGCGACGTCGACGCCGTAGATGCGCACGATGTCGCCCCCGCTCGATTGCAGCGAGACCCGCGAGTGGACCGAGTCGACAAGCGACACCGACTCCACATGACCCAGGTCCCAGGGCCGGGCCTTGAACCGGTAGGGCTTGGCGGTGAGGGCTCCCACCGGGCACAGCTGGACGGTGTTGGCAGAGAAGTAGGAGGCGTACGGCTCGTCGGGGAAGGTCGCAACCTCGACGTGACCGCCTCGCTCCTTGAACTCGATGAGCGGATCGCCCGAGATCTCTGCGGAGAACCGGGTGCACAGGGCGCACTGGATGCACCGCTCCCGATCCAGGTAGATCAGGTCGGAGATGGAGATCGGCTTGACGAAGGTCCGCTTGTCCTCGACGAAACGGGACTCCCCGGGGCCGTAACCGAACGCCTGGTCTTGCAGCGGGCACTCCCCGCCCTTGTCACAGATCGGGCAGTCGAGCGGGTGGTTGATGAGGAGGAACTCGAGCACGCCATCCTGCGCCTTCTCCACGACGTCGGACTTGGTCTGCACGACCATTCCGTCGCTGACCACGGCCGTGCAGGATGTCATCAACGCCATGCCCCTCGGGAACTCGATCTCAACCAGGCACATCCGGCACATGCCGACGGGATCCAGGCGGTGGTCGTAGCAGAACCGGGGGATGTAGGTGCCGGCGTTGGTGACGGCGTCGATGAGCCTGGTCCCGGCCTCCACCTCTATCTCGGCGCCGTCGACGGTGATGGTCACGGTCTCAGCCAACCGCCACCTCCTCGGCTCTGTCTACCTGCCCCACCGCAACCGGGATCATGGCTTCCACCTCGTCGCGGAAGTGCCGCATCAGCGACACGACGGGAGCCGTGGCGGAGGGCCCGAGGGGGCAGATGGTCGTCATCGCCGGTGGCCAGGCCAGGCCGGGGCTGATGTTGTCGGACACGTCGAGGAGGAGGTCGAGGTCCTCGGGACGGCCCCCGCCGGTGAGGATCCGGTCGAGGACCTTCTCCAGCCAGGTGGTGCCTTCCCGGCACGGGGTGCACTGCCCGCACGACTCGTGGGCGAAAAAGCGCACGATCCGGTGGGCGGCCGCCACCACGTTGGTGGTGTCGTCCATGACGATGACCGCACCGGAGCCGATCATCGAGCCGTTGGCGGCGATGTCGTCGATGCTCACCGCGGTGTCGAGGTGTTGGCCGGGTACGAACCAGGGGGCCGACGCTCCGCCGGGTACCCAGGCCTTGAGGGCGCGATCGTCGCGAATGCCGCCCCCGATGTCGTAGATGAGGTCGCGCCAGGTGAGTCCGAGCACGACCTCGTAGTCGCCGGGACGGGCCACGTGCCCGGACAGCGACATGACCCTCGTGCCGGCCGACGTCTGCGGTCCGATGGTGGAGAAGGCGAACCCACCGTTGGCCACGATCCACGGGATGTTGGAGATGGTCTCCACGTTGTTGACGATGGTGGGCTTGG
>CAYQZO010000381.1:0-2423 GCA_964421925.1 uncultured Acidimicrobiaceae bacterium | reverse complement strand
AGCTTTCCCACCACCGACATCAACGAGGGATGGGCGATGGTGACGTCGAAGTCGAGGGGCTGGGTGCCGGCTGCGATCGCATCGGCGAGCTCGCTGCCCCCGACCACGTCGGCGCCGGCGGCCTCGGCGTCCTTGGCCTGGTCGCTCTCGGCGAACACCAGGACGCGGACCTCCTTGCCGGTTCCGTTGGGCAGGCTCACGGTGCCGCGCACGATTTGATCCGCCTGGCGGGCGTCGATCCCGAGCTGGAAGGCCATGTCCACGCTTTCGTCGAACTTGGCGAACGCCAGCTCCTTGACCAGGTCGACGGCCTCGGCCGGCGAGTAGGTCTGCTCGCGGTCGAACTCGCCTTCAACTGCCTTTCGGTTCTTGGTCTTGGTGGCCATGTCGGTCTCCTTTACGTGGTTCGTGCGGGGAAGCTCCCCTCCCACTGGTTGGTATTCGGTATTAGGTATCAAGTATTGGGCCGGGCCGGTACCTGATACCTGATACCTGATACTGGTCCGCGCCGATCACCTCGAACTATCCCTCAACGGTAATGCCCATCGATCTCGCCGTGCCCTCCACGATCTTCATCGCCGCTTCCAGGTCGTTGGCGTTGAGATCGGGCATCTTGGTCTCGGCGATCTCCTTCACCTGGGCACGCGTCACGCTGCCCACCTTCTCCTTGTGCGGCTCGGGCGAGCCCTTCTCCAACCGGGCCGCCTGCCGGAGGAGGACCGCGGCCGGAGGCGTCTTGGTGATGAACGTGAAGCTGCGGTCTTCGTAGATCGAGATCTCCACCGGGATGATCGTCCCGGAGTGCTGGGCGGTCTCGGCGTTGTAGGCCTGGACGAAGTCCATGATGTTCACGCCGTGCTGGCCGAGGGCCGGTCCCACCGGCGGGGCCGGACTTGCCTGTCCGGCGGGGATCTGCAATTTGAGCACGGTCATGAGTCTCTTGCGGCCCATAGGCGAACGCCTTCCTCTAGTACTTGACGATCTGGTCGAAGTTGAGCTCGACCGGGGTCTCCCGCCCGAAGATGTCGACGAGGACGCGGACCTTGGACTGGTCGACGTTGATGTCCTCGATGACACCGTTGAAGTCGGCGAAGGGGCCTTCGACCACGCGCACGGTCTCCCCGACCTCCCAGGCCGGCTTGAAGGTCGGCTTCTCCTTCTTGGCGCCTTCCTCCTTCTCCACACCGAGGATGCGCTCGACCTCACGGCGGGAGAGCGGGGTCGGCTGGGTGGAGGAGCCGACGAACCCGGTCACGCTCGGCGTGTTGCGCACCGCATACCAGGTGTCGTCGTCCAGATACATGCGGACGAGCACGTAGCCGGGGAACTTCTTGCGCTTGACGGTGACCTTCTTGCCGCCCTTGTACTCGACGACATCCTCCATGGGGATGGCCACATCGAAGACCTTGTCCTCGAGGTGCATCGACTTGATGCGGGTCTCCAGGTTGGCCTTCACCTTGTTCTCGTATCCCGAATAGGAATGGATGACGAACCATCCACCGGGCAGGTCGTACGGGCTGAGCGGCTGCTCTTCCTCGAGCTCCTCGGCAACGTCCGGTTCGCCGGCGTCGTCACTGCTGCCCGGCTCCTCGGCGACGTCCGCTTCGACAGCGGCCTCCTCGGTCACCTTGGCGGCGTCTTCGACGGCCGCAGGGGCGTCGGCGATCTGGGTTGCGGTGCTCTCTGCCGCCTCGGCCGAGGCCTCGGCGGCGGTGGTGTCGGCCATCAGCCCAGATTCTCCAGGAACCAGATGACGCCCTTCCCGAACACCCAATCGAGCGCGAACACGTACAGCGTCAGCGCGGTGCTCACCCCGAACACGACGATGGTGTAGGTCTGCAGCTCCTCGCGCGAGGGCCAGGTGACCTTCCGCAGCTCGGCGCGCACCTCCTGGAAGAACTGGACGATGCCGGTGCGCTCTTTCTTCTTGGTCGGCTGCTGCTGGCCCTGCTTCTTCTGGCGCGCCTCTTCCTTGGCTTGCAGCCGGCGCATCTGGCGGTTCATCTACGTTCCTCCTGGTGAGCAGGGGTGGCGGGACTCGAACCCACAACATCCGGTTTTGGAGACCGGCGCTCTGCCAATTGGAGCTACACCCCTCCGGCCGGTTCAGGTCCGACCATCGAGTATATGGAAACCGATCGACAACACACAACGTGCCCTCAAGCCTCCACCGCCGTAGGCGGGGGAGGCGCGAGCAGGCAAAGCCTGCGAGCGGAGGGGGCTTCCTCTTCTACGCGGGGCCCGGCAGCCGACGCAGCCACACCGCCACCGTGCCCGCCGTCGCCACGGCGGCAGCCGCGGTCGCAGCCGCCACTGCGGCCCGCGACGGCACCAGCCGGCGGCGGCGCACCAGCGGTGAGGTCGACGCCGGGTCGGCGATGCGGCTCATCACATCGGAGGTGAGGGCACCCGGAACGGTGTAG
>CAYQZO010000380.1:0-2439 GCA_964421925.1 uncultured Acidimicrobiaceae bacterium | reverse complement strand
CGGGTCCTTCTTCGTCTGGATCCAGGTCGAGGCGTTGGACCGGGCCCGGTTGCTCCGCGACGTGACCGAAGTGCTGTCCGACCTCGGCGCCAACATCCATGCCTCCTCGTCGGTGGCCGGCCGGGACCGTATCGCCTTCCTTCGCTACGAGCTCGAGCTCTCCGAGCCCGGCCAGCTCGAACGGGCCCTGTCCGAGGTGCGCGGCGTGGACGGGGTGTACGACGCCTACCGGCTGGTGCCGGGGGCGTCGTCGTGATCATCGAGACCGCCCAGCTGTGGGCGGCTGCGACCAACTGCTACGTCATCGCGCCTGAGGCAGGCGGGCCCGGCGTCATCGTGGACGCACCGCCCGATGTCGAGGCGGTGTCGGCGCTGCTCAAACGCAAGGACATCATCCCGGTGGCGCTGCTCGTCACCCACGGCCACATCGATCACGCCGGGGGGGCGGGCAGCGTGGCGGAACGGACCGGGGTGTCGGCCTACCTGCACCCGGATGACGACTTCCTTGCCTCGGATCCGGCGTCCCAGCTGGCGTCGATCTTCGGCTTCGTGCCTCCGGAGGATCAGTTCGCCCCGCCCGAGCGCTTCCACGACCTGGCTCACGGCGACCGTCTGCCGCTCGCCGGCATGACCTTCGAGGTGCGCCACACCCCGGGCCACACGCCGGGCCACTGCGTGTTCGTCGTGGAGGAGGAGGGCAGCCTCTTCTCCGGTGACCAGCTGTTCGCCGGTTCGATCGGCCGCACCGACTTCCCCTACGGGGATTTCCGCACTCTGCTCAGGTCGATGGAGACCGAGGTCCTCACCCTCCCCGACGACACCCGGGTGCTCCCCGGGCACGGGCCCGAAACCACTGTGGGGCGAGAGCGGACCACCAACCCGTTCATCGTCAACTACGCCGTGGAGTGACGCGCGTCCACCAACCCAGGGCTGGTACACGCGCTCAGCGCGTGTACCAGCCCACGGTTCGGCTCCACCTCGCTGACCGCCGGCTAACCGTGGGCCCCAGCCCGCGCAGGGCGTATGTACCAACCCTGGGTTCCCAGCACCACCGCTACCCTCATCGCACCATGCCGTACGACCGGCCCAAGGGCACCGACGACGTTCTCCCGCCCGAGTCGCGGGACTGGCTGCGAGCCCAGCGCGCCTTCATCGAGCTGGCCGAGACGTTTGGCTACGACCTGGTGTTCACCCCCACCTTCGAGGCCACCGAGCTGTTCGAGCGGAGCGTGGGCGAGACCACCGAGGTCGTCGACAAGCAGATGTACACCTTCACCGACAAAGGCGGCCGCTCGCTGACGCTGCGCCCGGAGGCCACCGCCAGCCTGGTCCGCGCCTACATCCAGGCCGGGGGGGTGAGCGGCACCGCCAAGATCGCCGCCTGGGGGCCGTTCTTCCGCTACGAGCGCCCGCAGGCGGGAAGGCGTCGCCAGTTCTATCAGGGAGACATCGAGTACTTCGGCGAGGCCGACCCCGAGGCCGACGTCGAGGTCATCGAGTTCGGTTATCGCTATCTGGAGATGATGGGCGTGCCCGATGTCGTCGTGGCCCTCAACTCGATCGGCGATCCCGAGGACCGTGCCTTTTACCGCCAGGTGCTCAGCGAGTGGCTCACCGAGCGCGCCGGCGAGCTGTCCGACGACGCCCGCGACCGCATCGCGGACAACCCGCTACGAGTCCTCGACAGCAAGGCCGACGCCGACCTGGTCGCTGAAGCACCAGCTCCGATCGACTACCTCGGGGAGGAGGCGGCGGTCCACTTCGAAGAGGTGCAGGCCGGGCTGCGCCGCCTCCAGATCCCGTACAGGATCGAGCCCCGGCTGGTGCGCGGCCTCGACTACTACAACCGCACCGTCTTCGAGTATTTGTCCACGGGCTACGAAGCCGGCCAGGACGCCGCCGGCGGCGGCGGCCGTTACGACGGGCTCTTCGAGGAACTGGGCGGCAAGCCCACCCCGGCGGTCGGCCTGGCCATGGGCATCGACCGCATCATGCTGATGGGCAAGCTCGATGACGACCGGGCCGCCCTCGACGTGTATGTGGTGGTCGCCGACCCAATGCGGCGCATCGCGGCTCTCGACCTGGTCTCCGAGCTGCGCCGCCGCGGGCTGCGGACCGACCTCGATCTCGCCGACCGCTCGGTGAGCGCCCAGTTCAAGTCGGCCGATCGCAGGGCCGCCGCCATGGCGGTCGTGGTGGGTGACGAGTGGGCGGAGGGCAAGGTGACCGTACGCGACATGGGCAGCGGCGTGCAGGAGACGGTGGCCACCGAGGAGATCGAGGGATGGTTGAAGGCCCGATCGTGATCGGGTTCGCCCGATGAAGACCCGGGGAGCGGGCACCCTCAGGGTCGACGACGTGGATGCTGCCGTCTCCCTGGCCGGCTGGGTCAACCGGCGCCGCGACCACGGCGGCGTGATCTTCATCGATCTGCGCGAC